>CBDUUU010000130.1:0-3135 GCA_965370485.1 uncultured bacterium | reverse complement strand
CTTCAAAGCAGACAAAAGAGGATGAAAAGTAAACTTTATTTTTGAGCAAGCCCTATATCTTTAAAACGCCCATGCGCGAGCCTGTAATTGATTATCTCCTCTGCCCTGATGGCTCCTATCCCCGGCAGACTCATCAGCTCCTCCTTTGGGGCTGTGTTTATGTTAATCTTTGCCTTGCCTCTGCCTTTGCTCATTTGTAAGCCAGCCTCATCCTTACCCGGAACCAATACCTTTTCACCGTCTATGAGCAGACGTGCATTGTTTACCGGGTCCAGGTTGGCGTCGGGGCGCGGGCCGGCTTTTTCTAAAACATCCCCAACCCTTGAGCCCTCTTTTAGTTTGTATACCCCGGGCCTCCATACTGCACCTCCGACGTCTACATAGATGATTTTGAGGTTGTTGGTCTCTGCAGGGATTTCTAAAACAGCACTTGCGCGCTCTCTCATCCGCGAGTTCTGATAGAAATATATCCCGAGTCCGGCTATCGAGGCAAGGATAAGAAGAAGAATAACAAGCTGCTCCTGTCTTGTAAGGGGTATCATAATATTATTTTTTATATGCCTTTTCTATCTTCTCTGCTACATCGCGGTAATCGATATCTACCTCGTATATCTTCTTATATTCGGATAGGGAGGCCTCGCCCTCACCCATCTTTTCATATACCCTGCCCAGGTCGTAGAGAATGGCCTTTTTGGTTTCATTAAGGGTCTGAATCGCATCCGAGGCGCTCTGGAGCTGGCTTCTTGCTAAATCCAGCATACCCTTTCTCTCAAAGCAAAGCCCCATCATCTGGAGCGCATTTGTCCTTTTATCCTCGCTCTTAACGGATAATTGGAAGGAGGAGAGTGCCTTATCAACCTCACCCATCTCCCAGTATAGCAGCCCGAGCTCATGCCGGTATGAGAGATTATTAGGTTCCTTCTCTATCCTTGACCTTAGAAGAGAGAGTTTAGCAGTCTGCAGAGAGCCCGTCGCCTCTTTTAGTTTTTCCTTTGCCCCGGCATCACCCGGCTCAGCCTTTAGTGCATCATCGAGTTTTTTTACCTCGTAGGTAAGTTCCTTTATATCCCTTTCGAGGGAAGAGGCGGTAATCTCTTTGGCATATTTGCCCGCTACTGCATCGCCCGGTGAGATTTTTAGAATACGTTCGCAGAGCGAGCCTGCCTTTCCCCTAAGGTCTTGTTTTATATAAAGTTCTAAGAGACCCCTTAGAACATCCAGGTTTTGATTATCTGTTATCAGTGCCTTTTCATAGCTCTGAATGGCCAGGTCTGTCTTTTCTCTTCTCACGTAGAGTCCGCCGAGAATCTCAAAGATGTCGGCGCGTGTTGAATCAATCGACACAGCTGCCTCGTACTCAGATGCCGCCTCCTCAAAATACCTCTCCTTCAGGAGCAGGTGAGCAAGCGACAGATGTGAGTCTAAATCACCGCGCCCGACATTGCCTACAATCTCCTTGCCAACCGCAATTGCCTTCTCCGTGTTCTCCCGTGACCCATAAAACCCGGCGAGCTGTTTATATGCCTCTAAAAGCTGTCCTTGCAGGGCCGGCTCGGCTGAGGCCTCTGCTTTTACTTTGGCCTCCGCTAGCCGGGACAGTAGACTCTGTTCATTGTCTTCTGCATGGGCGGCAGCGCCGGGTTCACCTTCCCCGGAAACCCTTTTCTTGCGGAAGGAGCCTTCTTCCTCCCACCTGCCCTTATCGATTGTGATGAGGGCGTATGCATCCTTTACCTCCCGGTTGATAGCGCCGTCGGTCCCTGCTAATTTAGAGAGCTTATCGTATACGGATTTTGCCTCCTGCATAAGGTTTTGCCTTATGTATATCTTGCCGAGGCGCCTGAGGCAATAGACATTATCGTTATCAACCCTGAGGGCGGCGTTATAGGCGGCTGCTGCATTATCCAGTATGTCGTTGTTCATATAGACATCCCCTATATGCGGTAGAAGTTGTGACGGCGGCTGGGTGACTGCGAGCAGATTTTCAAATCTTTCGAGGGCAAGTTTCCATTTTCCCCTCTTCTCGGCAAGGAAGCATCCGACTAAGAGGGAGATACTCCTTTTTTTCTTGAGCAGGGGGGATGCCTTCTGCATCTTCTTTGAGGCGGCGAGCTTAATCCCCTCCAGTGCATCTTTGGAGCGAGGGTCAATTGAGAGAATGGATTTAAATAGAGTGATTGCATAGTCGTACTGTCTTCTATCGAGTGTGCTTACCGCCCGCTTATGGAGCTGGTTAATCTTGGTAAGCTCCTCTTTGCTCAGGGTCTTCTCTGCCATATTTTGTTAAAAGATAAGAAATACCAGCGCAACGCCCGCAATCACCGCCAGGATTGCGAACAGGCGCAGTGCCTTTACCGCCGTTGGTTCCCCAAGCTCCCCGCCATAGAGCAAGACCGCCAGTCCATGGAAGATGAGGTCGAACAGTTTTACAAGTAACGTACTCATTGTGCAACAGGTATATGCATAGAGCCGCCAGGCAATGCCTTTATTCTGAAGCCGATAAAGATATTTAGTTCATCCGGCTCTTCTATGTGGTGCTTGCGCTGGCAGAATAGCTGGCCCTCCCAGCAATGAAGGTCCTTGATAAGGCTGACCTGCTGAAGCTTGAACCTATTATTATTAAGGTCATATCTTGTGGAAAGTCCGAGCCGCAGGCCTGCCATTAGGGCCCCGTCGAGTGAAATTGCTGCATCAAAGACCTTTTTTACGCCGGAGGGTTCATAAAACCTCGTTCCGCCGCCGGCCTTCCATTTGCCTATTCTTAGATTCAGGTCATTATCAAGAGACTCAAGCCTGCCCTCATAGGTATCGAAGGATGCCCCTGTTTCTAAACTTGCCTTTTCAAAGAAGCCCTTGAGCCTCATATTGATATTCGACAGGGGCTCTTCCTCACTGATTAAGTTATAAGAGGTGCCAAGGTCAACCCTTGCGATATCCACCTTTTTCCCGGAGCTTAGTTTCTTCTGGATTCTGTTGATGAGGCCTAATTCGATGAGTTCTCTTTGCGAACCCGGGCGATTGCAAAAGTCATACACATTTCCTGCCTCCTCGCCGGGTTTCGGGCAATATGTGTAGATAAGCTGTGGCTCAACCAGATGCCGGATACTTTCAATCAGAGGATGCCCTTTCATCTCG
>CBDUUU010000129.1:0-3164 GCA_965370485.1 uncultured bacterium | reverse complement strand
GGGGCTTCAAAACTTGTTGCTTGACCCGTATTTTAGCGGTATACTTAGCTCGACTCAGGAGAATTTCCGTCTTGTAGTTACAGCGTCTCAGGGGCTTGGCATTCCTGTGCCTGCGTTATCCTCTGCCCTTGCCTATTTCGACAGCTACAGGGCAAAGAATCTCCCGGCCAATCTTTTGCAGGCGCAGAGGGATTATTTTGGGGCGCATACCTATGAGCGCAGCGACAGGCCGCGGGGAGAATTCTTTCATACAGAATGGAAGGAGGAGAGATGAATGTAACATTTCCTTATGCGTTGGAGCTGGCTGATGAAGGCTGGGAGGAGGCAGTCAGGAGAAATAAGACGCTGGCCGGAGGGGTAAATATGGTTATGGGAAAGTTGGCCCATAAGGTGGTAGCAGATGCCCTGGGGATGGCTGGCAAGAATGCTTTTGACAAGAATGCTTTTGGGGATTGCGGGTGAGGGATTTGTGTGGTAGAATAATGCTTGGCAGAGAAAAAACTAATGGTAGCTGTTCACGCGCTAGTGTCACCCTGAACTTGTTTCAGGGCTAATCGAGTTAACGCAGGCTAAAGCCTGCGACTACCAGGTTGGGAGCAGGTAGCCATAACGTTGGGAGAAGCAGGTAGCCGCAACCTTTAGGTTGCGCAAAAAAGGAAATTCCTGATGACTCAGCGGCAAGCAGGAAAAGCGATGGTGAACTGCAGACCGTGAACGGTTGCAACTAATGTAGGGGGGCTGTATCCTGATGGAAGACAAAAGTACAGAGAAGATAAGCGAACTTTATGAGGCAACTTTTGAAAATTTCAAGAAAGGTAACGTAGTCAAAGGAAAGGTTGTTAACATAGACCTGAGTAATGTCCTGGTTGATATCAACTACAAGGCGGAGGGGGTTATTCCTCTTGAGGAGTTTAGTGACCCTTCCGGCGTAAAGGCAGGGGATGAGGTCGATGTCCTGCTTATGGAGGTTGAGGGTGATGATGGGCGCCCTGTTCTTTCAAAAGAAAAGGCAGACCAGTTTGGCAGATGGGAAAGTCTGGTCGATTCTTACAAAAAGGGCGAGATTATAGAAGGTAAGGTATTGAGGCAGATAAGAGGGGGGCATGCCGTTGATTCCGGGATAGAGGTTTTTCTGCCGTCCTCCCAGGTATCGTTTAAGTATGGGCGCGGCCGTGACGGAATTATTGGCAAGACGCTCCCGCTTAAGATTATAAAGCTTGATAAACAGAGAAGAAATGTTGTTGTATCTAACCGGCTTGCGGTGGAAGAGGAGGAAAGAAGGAAAAAGGCAGAGGTACTCTCTACCCTTGAAAAGGGCGAGAGGAGGCGCGGCATAGTAAAGAATATCACAGATTTTGGGGCATTTGTTGACCTGGGCGGGATAGAGGGGCTGCTTCACATAACGGATATGAGCTGGGGGAGGATATCGCACCCATCTGAGGTTCTGGCGGTGAGTGATGAGATAGAGGTGGTTGTCCTGAATTTTGATGTAGAGCGGCAGAGGATTGCCCTGGGGCTGAAGCAAAAGTCGCAAAATCCCTGGATGGAGGCAGTGGAGAAGTATCCCAAGGGCTCCCGGCACACGGGCAGGGTTGTAAACACTACAAACTATGGGGCATTTGTCGAGCTTGAGAAAGGGGTTGAGGGGTTGGTGCATATCTCGGAGATGTCCTGGACCCGCAAGCTGACTCACCCATCGGAGATGCTTGCTGTTGGGGATATTATTGAGGTGTGTGTTCTCGGCATAGATACCGATAAAGAAAGGCTATCGCTGGGGATAAGACAGCTTGAACCCAATCCGTGGGATGTTATCAGGGAGAGGTATCCGGTTGACTCTGTGGTGAAGGGTAAGGTGCGTAATCTGACAAACTATGGGGCATTCATCGAGCTTGAGGGAGGTGTAGACGGCCTGATACACGTCTCCGATATGTCGTGGACGAAGCGCATTGGTCATCCGTCTGAGGTGCTGAAGAAAGGGGACAAGACCAGTGCGGTTGTTCTGGAAGTAAATCCCAAGAATAAAAAGATTTTGCTCGGGTTGAAGCAGCTTCAGGGGGATCCCTGGAAGAAAGCGGGAGAGAAGTTTGAGATTGCCCAGCTGGTGGAAGGGACGGTTACCAAGCTTACATCTTTTGGCGCATTCGTAGAGATGGCTGATGGGATTGAGGGTTTAATCCACGTCTCTGAACTCGGGGAAAGTGGTCAGGTAGAGGCGGGCAAGGTTCTCTCTGTGAGGCAGAAGGTGACCGTTGAAATTCTGAAGATAGAACCGGAAGAGAGAAAAATTGGATTGCGGCTTGTTAAATGAGAGCTTTAGACTTCCTTCTGCAACCAGTCTTGCCGGGGTAAGAGGGATAATCGGAAAGGATCTTACCCCGCAAATTCTATTAAGGCTTGCCTGTGCCTGGGGGACCCTGCTTAAATCAGGGAGGGTCGTTGTTGCTACTGATTCCCGTCCTTCCAGAGAGATGTGTAAGAGCCTCGTTACCTCGGGGCTTATCTGCGTCGGATGCCCTGTCGTTGACATTGGCATTTGCCCCACACCAACGGCACAGCTTATCGTCGGCAGGCTAAAAGCGGCCGGCGGCGTGATAATCACGGCGAGCCATAATCCAGGCGGCTGGAACGGACTCAAGTTTTTAGACGAAGAGGGCCAATTCATAGGCCCCTCTTGTGCGCGCAGACTCCTTAATATTTATTCCAGCGGGAGGATAAAATATGTGGGTGAAGCTCTTTTGGCCTCCGTTAAGACATATCCCCCGGCCCTTGATGTCCATGTAGGCTCAATCCTGCGCATACTTAACAAAGGCATCATCAGGAAAAGTCACTTTAAGGTTGTCCTTGATGCGAATCGCGGGGCGGGTTCTGTCATCGGCCCGATTCTCCTGGAGAAACTGGGCTGCCGCCTTGTCAAATTAAATTGTAAGCCTGACGGGCACTTCGCTCATCCGCCTGTGCCGACTCCGTCTAATCTCGGAGGGCTTTGCCTTATGGTAAAAAAGAGCGGGGCAGATGTCGGCTTTGCTATGGACCCGGATGCGGACAGGCTTGCGATTGTCTCCGAGAAGGGAAACTGCTTTAGCGAAGAGTATACACTTGTGTTTTCTGCCGCACATCTGCTCTCAAAGAAAAAAAGTATATTGAGCCTACATCAATACAAGTTA
>CBDUUU010000128.1:0-3233 GCA_965370485.1 uncultured bacterium | reverse complement strand
TGACGACATTGACCTTTCCTGGTCTATCAGAGGGCAAAGGCAGGAAATCCCGATACTTGCCGCCGCAATGGACGGCGTGGTCGATGCAAATTTTGCCACCCTGATAAGCAAACTCGGCGGACTTGCCGTACTGAACCTGGAAGGCATCCAGACCCGTTATGAAAACCCTCTCGAAATCACTGAAAAAATAGCCCGCGCATCCGAAGAGGAGGCAACCGAGCTTGTCCAGAACCTCTACGTAAAACCCATCAAAGAAGAGCTAATAGCCAGCCGTATCCGGCAAATTAAGGAAGGAGGCGGCAAGGCCGTTGTATCGAGTATCCCGCAGAGGGCAAGAAAATTTGGCAAGATAGCCCAGGACTCAGGCGCCGATATCTTCGTTGTCCAGTCAACAGTAACAACTACAAGGCATATCTCCTCTCACTATGAGTGTCTTGATTTTGCAAAACTGCGCAGGGAGCTCTCCATCCCCATAATCGTTGGCAACTGCGTAACATACGACACCACACTCGAACTTATGAGAACGGGCATCGACGGGCTTCTTATAGGGATAGGACCGGGAGCCGCCTGCACCACACGTGAGGTCCTGGGAATAGGCGTCCCCCAGGCAACGGCCACGGTCGACGCGGCCAGTGCCCGCGACTTCTACTACAAGCAAGAGGGCCGTTATGTCCCGATAATCACCGATGGGGGGATGGTCACAAGCGGGGACATATGCAAGGCGTTTGCATGCGGGGCAGATGCAGTGATGATTGGCTCGGCGCTGGCAAGGGCAAAGGAGGCCCCGGGCAGAGGTTACCATTGGGGTATGGCTACATCCCATACAAGCCTGCCGCGCGGCACGCGAATAAAGGTAGGCACAACAGGCTCGCTGCGTGAAATTCTGCTTGGTCCTGCGCGGCTCGATGACGGTTCGCAAAACTTGGTCGGGGCGCTTAAGACATCCTTTGGGTCCCTGGGGGCAAAAAACATACGGGAGATGCAGCTGTCAGAAATTATCATTGCCCCGAGCATAAAGACAGAGGGGAAAATCTTCCAGACTGTCCAGAAACTCAGGAAACGCGCACAGGATTGAAGGCCGCCTATGCTAAGGCATACAAATTTTGTCCATCTTCATGTCCACACCGAATATAGCCTGCTGGATGGGGCCTGCCGGATTCAGAAACTAACAGAAAGGGCACATAATTTCAAGATGCCCGCCCTTGCCATAACCGACCACGGAAACCTCTTCGGGGCAATCGAGTTCTACTGCACAGCCCAAGCCTCAGGCATAAAACCCATTATCGGCTATGAGGCATATGTAGCCCCCGGAAGCAGAAAGGAAAAATCTTCACACAAAGACGCCGAGAAACCATTTCATCTAACCCTCCTCTCTAAGGATGAAACAGGCTATAAAAATCTCCTGAAACTGGCAACCTCCGCGTATCTGGAAGGGTTTTACTACAAGCCGCGCATCGACAGAGAACTTCTCGCCGCTCACTCGGAGGGACTCATCGGCCTCAGCGGCTGTATGAAAAGCGAGCTCTCAGCCTCCATACTAAGAGGTGATATCGCAGGCGCCCGAAAGACGGCCTCTGAATACAAGGAGCTCTTTGGAAACGGAAACTTTTATCTGGAATTACAGGACAATGGCATCCCTGAGCAGAAAGAGATAATAGACTCGCTCCTCAAAATAGGTAAAGAGCTGGATATCCCCCTTGTTGCCACAAACGACTGCCACTATCTTGAGAAAGCCGATGCCAAAGCACACGATGCCCTTTTATGCATTCAGACAGGCACTGTTATTGACGACCCTAAAAGAATGAAGTTTTCCACTGACGAATTCTACTTCAGGTCAGCCGACGAGATGAAACAGATTTTCTCATTTTGCCCCTCTGCAATCTCAAACACAATCGCCATCACGGAAAAATGCAACCTGGAGCTTGATTTTGGTGAGAGCAGGCTCCCTCACTTCGATGTGCCGGAAGGAGAGACCACAGACAGCTTCCTCGAAAAACTATGCTGGAGCGGCAGTGAGAGGCTCTTCGGAAAAGGTGACAGCGAGGTAAAAACAAAACTATCCCACGAACTGCGTGTAATCAAGGAAATGGGCTTCTCAGGATATTTCCTTATTGTGTGGGATGTGATTCAATACGCAAAAAGAGAGGGCATTGCGGTCGGCCCGGGCAGGGGCTCGGTCGGAGGCAGCCTGTCCGCATATACCCTTGGAATTACCCAGGTTGACCCATTACGCTTCGGGCTGCTCTTCGAAAGGTTTCTTAACTCCGAACGGGCAAATCTGCCGGACATCGACATAGACTTCTGCGATAGGCGGCGCGGGGAGATAATCGAATATGTAACAAAAAAGTATGGAAAAGAATGCGTTGCCCAGATTATTACCTTCGGGAGGATGGCGGCAAGGGCGGTTGTGCGCGATGTTGGCAGGGTGCTCGGCATACCATACGCCGAGGTGGATCGAATAGCAAAGCTCATCCCGTCAGAGCTGGACATTACCCTGAAAGAGGCAAGGAGAAAAGAGCCGCAGCTCGAGACCCTCATAGCAGACGAGGAAAAGATAAGACGGCTCTTTGAGATAGCCGAAAGCCTGGAGGGCATCACGCGCCACGCCTCCACCCATGCGGCAGGTGTAGTCATCTCCAGCGAAAAACTCACAAACTACGTCCCGCTCTTTAAAAGCGCCAAAGGCGAGATTACAACCCAGTATTCCATGGAATATGCGAGAAAAGTCGGGCTCATGAAAATGGATTTCTTGGGATTAAAAACGCTCACAGTAATGGAAGATACCGTCAAAAATATCAAAGAACATCTGGATAAAACTGTCGAGCTCGATGAGCTCCCAATGGACGACAGGGCTGCCTATGGACTCCTGAGTGCAGGCAAAACCACGGGAATATTTCAGCTTGAAAGCACAGGGATGAGAGACCTGCTCAAGAGGCTGGAGCCTGCAAGGTTCGAGGAAATCATCGCGGCAGTTGCGCTATACCGGCCAGGACCCCTCGGCAGCGGAATGGTCTCCGACTTCATAAAGAGAAAACATAACCCTGAACACATAAAATATGACCATCCTGATTTAGAGCCAATCCTGAAAGAAACCTATGGAATCATTCTTTATCAGGAACAGATTATGAGGATTGTGAACACGCTTGCCGGATTTAGCCTGGAAGAAGGCGACCTCCTGCAAAAATCCATCAGCAAAAAAATTCCCGAGACAATGGACAAGCAGCGCGACACCT
>CBDUUU010000127.1:0-3263 GCA_965370485.1 uncultured bacterium | reverse complement strand
TTTTTCGCCTCTCTTGAGAGAGGCACTCTGTGGAGGGTGTTGGTTATAATGGCATCATTTGCGAGGTGGTCTCAGTTGTTTGCCTGCTGTACGTCGGTTTATGCACGAGAAGAAGGCAAGGCAAAGTTTTTCATAAAATATGCAGGCAGGAAAGAGCTTTTCATCGGGGGCTTATTTACCCTGCTGGTTTGCCTGCTGTTGATGAAAATGAGCGGGCTTGTCTTGTTTGTTCTTTCTATGGCGCCTGTATTTTTATTTATAAATTATATGAAGAAAAAAATCGGAGGGATGACGGGAGATACCATCGGGGCAGCAAGTGAGATTGCTGAGATTGCCCAACTTTTCTTTATAGTTATTTTGCAAGGTGTGCCATGGCTTTATTGTTAGGTGCCTGTTTTGCCGCTGACCTGGTTATAGGAGACCCTGAGTGGTTCTTCCACCCTGTAAGGGCGGTGGGCGGGCTGATAAATCTCTTAGAGAGGCGGCTGAGAGGGGAAAGTCCCCCATGGATAGAGAGAATAAAGGGGGCAGCTTTAACCATAGTGGTCGTTGGGACAAGCGCAGGACTGGCATATCTGTTTTTAAGATTTTCAAGAGAATTAAGCCCTTTATCCGGGAAACTTGTCTGGGTCTATCTGGGATATACCACCATTGCGGTAAAAGACCTGCGCCTCAAGGCAAATGATATTTATAAGGCATTGAAGATGAATACCCTGCATCCGGCACGCAGGCAGTTATCTAAGATTGTGGGAAGAGATACCCAAAATCTGGATGAAGAGGGGGTAGTTTTAGCCACTGTAGAGAGCATCGCCGAGAACACGAATGATGGGATTGTTGCCCCTTTGTTTTATCTGGCTCTTGGAGGCCCTGTCTGGGCTATTGGCTATAAGGCGGTAAATACACTGGATTCAATGCTGGGATTTAGAAATGAGAAATATCTTCACTTTGGTTGGTTTTCAGCAAGGCTTGATGATGCAGCCAATTTTATTCCGGCGCGTATCTGCGGGTTTTTAATCTCAGCCTCATCATTTTTCTTAGCTAGGGGTTTTGCGGGTGCATTCAAGACGATGCTTAGAGACGGCGGGAGCCACCCCTCGCCGAATAGCGGATTGTCTCAGGCGGCTATGGCGGGGGCATTGGGGATAAGATTGAGGGGAGGACTTCTGGGTAAAGGAGAAAGGGCGGCTGATATGGCTCTTATAGGAGAAGCATTAAATGTCAGTTTAACCGCCTCTGTTTTGACGATTATTATAGGGATGGTTTTCAGATGCCTGGTGTGAATTTTTCTCATGGCGGAATCTGCGGGCGCGGGCTCAAGAGGGATGTCATTGACTTCAGCGCTAATATTAATCCGCTGGGTTTGAGCAGTCGTGCCAGAGAAGAGCTCACAAAGAATTATAAGCGGATTCTTCAGTATCCGGACCCAGAGGCAGGGGCTTTAATCAAGAAAATTGCCCGGTACTGGAAAATAAAAGAGGAGAATATTCTCCTTGGGAATGGTTCATCCGAGCTTATCTATTTGATTTTGTGTGTTTTCAGGCCAGGGGTGGTCGTTATTCCTGCTCCCACATTTTCTGAGTATGAGGCAGCGGCGAGGGCTGTGAATGCCAGGGTTCAGTTTCTCAGGCTCAAAGAAACTGAGGCGTTTGACCTTAAGGGGCCGGGAAAGAATAACACACCGGATTTTGACAATGCCGGCATGCTCTTTATATGTAATCCTAATAACCCGACGGGCAATCTTCTCTTAAAGGAGCAAAAGATAGAAAACCTGCCGGGGGAACGCGTAGTTGTTGATGAGGCATTTATGGATTTCCTGCCGGATGAAAAAATGCACAGTCTCATCCGGAAGGCAGGTAGAAGTAAAAAGGTCATAGTTCTGAGAACCTTTACCAAGTTTTTTGCTCTTCCCGGTTTGAGGATTGGCTATATGGTTGCCCATGCCGATTCAATCAAGGCCCTAAAAAGAGCCTGTGTGCCCTGGAACACAAATGCCCTTGCCCAGCTTCTGGCGTATGCATTACTCGGTGACAGGGAGTATATTAAAAAAACGCGGGAACTTATCAAAAGAGAGAAAACTTTCCTTTTTGGTGAAATTGCGAAAATCGGAGAACTAAAATCTTATCCCTCGGTTGCAAATTTTCTTCTGATAAAGATAAGAGACAAAAATATTACCTCCCCGGTTCTAACAGAGAAACTTATCAAAAGAGGCATTTTCGTCAGGGACTGCGCCAACTTCAGGGGTCTAAATAATAGATTTATACGCGCAGCCATCCGCTCCCACAGGGAGAATTTGAGGTTGGTTTCCGCTATGAGGCAGATATTAAGGAGTCGCTCAGCCGTTTGTTCTTTTACAACTAAAAAGCACCATGTGTAGGTGCCCTTAATACCAGAGATATTAAGGGATAATAGGGAAGTCCATTGTGACACGGACCCGCCGCTGTAACCGGGGACGAAAGCCACAAGGAGCCACTGTCCAGAACTAACTTTCTGAAAAGTTAGTGCTGGGTGGGAAGGCGTGGTCAGTAGGATGAGCCGGGAGTCAGAAGACCTGCCTGCACATACTCATCAACTATCTTCGATGGCAAAGAAGTGGTGAGAGGTTTGTGTTCTGGATAAAACAGGGAATCCCCAAACCAATCTCTGCTTTCGCAGAGATAGATTTTAGGTTTGGGGATTTTTTATTGCTGGTGTGAGGGAAGACAAAACGAGGAGGAAAAAAGATGAAGAAGCAAATAATGCGACTTGTTGCAATTAGCTTTGGTCTAACCCTTTTGCCCATTAGTTTTAATGCTTTTGCCCAGGACGAGACAAAAAAAGCCACTAAATTGGATACGGTTGTGGTTACAGCAACGCGAACAGAAACACCTCTTGAATACATCGCCAATTCGGTTACTGTTATTACCGCAGAGGATATCGAAAGAAAGGGGCAGGTTACGATTTACGATGTCTTGAAGGATGTTCCCGGAATATCTCTGAAGCAGTGCGGTGGGCCAGGGAATTGGAGCTATGTCAGAATGAGAGGGGGACACGATCGACATATCAAGCTGTTGGTAAATGGAATGTCCGTGGGCGACCCGGCAACCGGAACCAATCCTCATTATGACCTCTGGAATTTTTTGGGTACCGAGGATATTGAACGAATCGAAATTGTCCGCGGACCTAAAAGCGCGCTGTATGGTTCGGATGCGATTTCAGGAGTAATAAACATTATAACAAAGAAAGGAAAGGGGAAGCCTCAATTTTTTGTAAAGGGCGAAGGCGGC
>CBDUUU010000126.1:0-3285 GCA_965370485.1 uncultured bacterium | reverse complement strand
TTAACCGGGGCATAGGAGGCAACAACAAACTTGTGCTTTTGCTAAATGGGGAAAAGATTAATAACCCCGACGGCAAACAATTCAGCTATGGGAACAACATCCCCCTTGGAAACGTAAAGAAAATAGAGATTGTCTATGGGCCGGCATCAGCCCTATACGGGCCCGACGCGTTCGGTGTGGTCAATATTATCACCAGGCAGCCGGACGGAACGGACATCCACGTCTCGGCCGGTCAGTTTGGCACATTCGACAGCTGGCTTCTAAACGGCAAATCACTCAATGAAGATATAAGCTATTCTATCTTCTTGCGCAGCTTTCGGACAGACGGGCAGGACCTCTGCGATAAATACGAGCGGCTTTCGTTTATAAAGACCTATTACCCATCCGTCGCCGGCATCCGCGCTGAGTACGAGGACCCTGTTGAAAATTACAACATCGATATAAACCTCAAGGTCAAAGATTTATCCCTCGGATTCTACAGAAGCAGTTACCATGAGCAGCTGTCAAAGGGTCTGATTCCCGAACACTACGTTTACAACGAAGAGTCTTACTGGGGCCACACCGTAGACCGGCTGTCCCTCAAACACAATTACTCCGGCTCCCTCAATCTTAATTCTTCCCTCTCTTTTATGCAATATGAGATAGACCCTCAAATGAACTGGTACTACCTCGATACAAGCGACAACTCCACCCTGAAGGTCCACCAGTACGGCAAGACAAACAGCCTGAAGTTTGAGACAGTCGGAGACCGCACCTTTGCCTCCGATGCAAACCTCTTAGTGGGTATTTCCTTCGAAGACATTACAGGGATGCCTGTAGGCGATGTCGTAGGAGAGCCCTTTGACAGGGACAATCTGCTTTTATTAAACAACCCGTATAATCAGAGATACCCTCAGGCGGCACTATCATCGCAAAACTACGGCCTCTTCAGCCAGCTGAAATATCCCTGCACAGACAACCTTTCCCTGACAGTCGGGGCAAGATATGACTATAACACAATCTATGAAAAGACGGTAAACCCGAGGGCAGGGCTCGTTTATCGGTCTTCTCCGTCCCGGACATTCAAGCTGCTCTATGGCAGCGCCCACATCTTTCCATCATACTTTCACCGCTATGAGACCTGGTTTACGGAGAGTTACGGGCATATCCCAAACCCCGACCTCAAGCCCGAGAAAATGAAGACTATAGAACTTAACTGGGCGCAGAGATGGTCTGAGGCCGCACAGACAAATGTAAGCGTATACCGAAACAGGGTAAGCGACCTTATCGTGCGGCGGGGCTATGGCGTAATATCCCTGCCGGAACACTGGGGAGATCCCAACCCATACGTAGAGTGGAACGACAACTTCGGCAAACTTACCTCTTATGGAGTGGACTCGCGGCTCGACTATTGCCTGAGCAAACGCGTGAGGGGCTATCTCAATTACTCTTATATCGATGGCAAAACTGACCATCCGGAGCAGGCTTATGCCGGAGTGGAGTTTGACCTTTTCAAGACCTCCGAACATAAAATAATGGCAGGGCTAAACTGGAAACCCGTAGATAAGTTGTCTATCTCCCCGCGCCTGAGATGGGTAAGCGACATTGCCACACGCCCGGAAAACGCCAAATACGGGATAGATAACCCATACTCCGGCGTGCATGGGCGAATGCCGGGCTACACCCTAATGGATATGAACATAATTTATGAATGCAGTGAAGGCATCTGCCTGAATTTACTTATTAACAATCTGCTCAATGAAAATTACTGCACTGCCGGTGTCAGCTCAGAATGGAGCGTATATCTTCCCGAGGTCCCGCAGGATTTGAGAAGGATTTTACTCGGCGTAAGTTGTCGTTTTTAGCGCGCCAATTTCGCCTCATAAATGAGGCAACTACAGGGTTACAGGGATGAGAATAAATAAAGTCTCTGCAGGGTTTCTTTTTCTAATCATCATCATCTCCTGCCAGGGCATCGCTGAGGAAAAAAGAGCCGTCGTCATCTTGAAAAGCAGTGAGGCAAGGCCATATACAATTGCCTCAAGCGCCCTTAAAAACGTTGTAACCAAAAAATGCAGGGATGTCTCGGTATATGAATACACACTAAGTGACAACGTCTTTGCAAAGATAAACGACAAAAACCCCTCCCTTATTTTAACGGTTGGCACAGATGCAACCCGCCTTGCAATCGAGAAAGCAAAGGGAGCCGCCATAATCTATTCAATGGTCTTAAATCCCGAAGAAATCAGCTTTGTTGCCAGGGGCATCCCCGGTGTCTCATTAGACATAACAGCAGACAGGGTCCTTGATGCAACGGAGAAAATCATCCCAGGTGTAAAAAGGATAGGTATAATCCACAAGCCCGGGGAAGGAGAAAAATTTATCAAGGGCTCGCTGGAAAAAGCAAATAAAAGAGGTGTCGAATTAATTAGCATTTCCTTAGACTCTCAAAATGTGATGAGGGATGTGCTGAGGGAACTTTCTCGAAGCGCAGATGTGCTGTGGATGATTCCCGGCTCTATCTATACCCCGCATACAGTAAAGGAAGTGCTCCTGTATGCCCTGCGGGAGGGCATCCCCGTAATCGGGCTATCCCCCCGCTACGTAAAGGCAGGAGCGCTCTTTTCTATATCCTGCGACTATGAAGACATAGGCAGGCAGACAGGAGAAGCAGTGGTAAGGCTCCTCTCAGGAGAGGCATTACAGAAATCTCTTATAATCCTGCCGCGCAAGATTATCCTGTCAGTTAATTTGATCGTAGCCGAGAGACTAAAACTAAACATACCACAAAAGGTCATAAGCTCTGCAGGAAACGTTTACAGATGAAGATAAATCTATTCCCAAAGCTCGTAACCATCACCCTATCGTTGATTATCCTGAATTCAGCCGCTCTCAGCACTTTTTTTATTATGCATGAGAGGAATACCATCGGGACCGAGCAGAGGCGCCGTGCCGACGCGCTCACCCACAACCTCGCCCGCACCTCCGAATACGGGCTCCTGATGAGAGACAGCGAGCTCCTGTCCGAGCTGACAGAGGGAATAATAAAAGAAGAGGATGTGGGTTGGGCAGAAATAAAAGACAGAGAGGGAAATGTGCTATCATCCTCCGGGAAAAAGAAGGGACCCATCTATGAAAGCAAATACCCGGTTATGAGCAAGGTGATAAGGGGCAGAGGTGAAGAAAAAATCTTATTTAGCGATTGTTAATAGAATAACACTTGGTAGAATTATTAAAGAGCGTGATTTAATCTTTTATTTAAGACAAATGGCGTCACTTATTAAAGCGGGTATTCAATTAAATGAG
>CBDUUU010000125.1:0-3305 GCA_965370485.1 uncultured bacterium | reverse complement strand
TACTTCACCTCTACCTTAGCCCCTACCGCCTCTAATTTCGCCTTAATCTCATCGACCTCCTCCTGGGAAAGACCCTCCTTCACAGGCTTGGGAGCCTCATCAACAAGCGTCTTTGCCTCACGCAAACCAAGCCCCGTAATAGAGCGAATCTCCTTTATCACATGTATCTTCTTCTCACCGGCAGAGACAAGTATAACATCGAAGCTGACCTTTGCCTCAGTCTCCTTCGCAGGTGCCGCGCCTCCTGCTCCCGCCGCGGGAGCCCCAGGGGCCGCAGCCTGTGCACTTACGCCAAACTCCTTCTCAAGCGACTTTACCCACCTTGAGACCTCCAGCACACTCAAACCCTTTATCAGCTCGATGCCAAAATCGAGCCGCTCATCAGGATTCATCTCCATCACGCATTTCAGCACATCATCAAACTTCTTGTCCCCTGCTTTTGCCGGGGTCTGTGCCGGAGCTTTCGGAGTATCTTCTTTCTCTTTCAAACCTGCTTTTTCCTTTTTCTCAACTTTTTCAACCATTGTCTTTCTCCTTTATCGCCCCCATAGTGCCAGCCAGTGCCCGAGCGGGGGCAGTCAGTAAAAGTGACAGAGACACTACAGACCCAAGTAGTCCCCTAAGAAGTCTTGCCATCAACTCACTGTAAGATGGCAGGGCCGACAACTCACCGATTTCATCAGGGTCAAGCACCCTCCCGTCAACCAATCCGCCCTTTATGTGGAAAGAACGATGCAGTCCCGCGAAGTCAACTAAAATTCTCGCAACAGAAGGAACAGCCGAACCCCGGGAAAAAACTGCCGCAGTCTGCCCGTCAATTGCCCGCCCCAGCTCCTCATTCTTCAGGCGGAGGCGTGCAAGCCTGTTTTTTACAACACGGCAGCCTGCGCCTGTCTCTTTTAGCAGAGACCTGCGAAACCCAACCATATCGTTGGCGTTGATCCCCGAAAAACTTACCACAAAGACTCCGTTACAACCCGACAAAGCCCCGCTTAACTCGCGAATCATCCCTTCCTTCTCAACCCTTCCCATAAACTTCCTCCCGAACATTCAGCCTCACCCCAGCCCCCATAGCAGAAGAGATGACACCGCTTTTTATATACAGCCCCCTGAGGCTAGGCGGTTTTGCCTGGATGACTGCCTTAAAAAATGCCTTTATATTATCAACCAGGGCATCTTCGTTAAACGAGAGCTTTCCAACGGACAAATGTAATCCACTGCCTTTATCCACCCGAAACTCAGCCCTTCCTGCCTTAATTTCCTTTATAGCCTCTGCCAATTTGGTTGTCACAGTTTTTGCCTTTGAACTTGGCATCAACCCGCGGGGGCCAAGAATACGCCCCAGCTTAGCGACAGATTTCATCATATCCGGTGTGGCAAGGGCAACGTCGAAATCGGTCCAGCCTGAGGAAATCTTCTCAATCAACTCCGCAGAGCCGACAAAATCCGCACCTGCCTCCCCGGCCTGCCGGGCATACTCCCCGTCCGCAAAAACGAGAAGCCTGACCACCTTACCGCTTCCATGCGGAAAATTAACCATCCCCCGCACTAATTGCTCGGCCTTTCTCGGGTCGACATTAAGCAGCATAGCAACATCAACGGTCTCATCGAACTTGGCACCTTTCATTTTCTTTAATAAACTTACAGCCTCGCTCAGTTCATATGTCCTGCCCTTCTCCACCAATTTTCTGCTGTCCAGATAGCGCTTTCCGTGAGCTCCTGCCATTGTCAGCCCTCTACCTCTATCCCCATACTCCTTGCAGTCCCCTCTATAATCTTAACTGCAGACCCCTCATTGTTTGCATTAAGGTCATCTGCCTTGAGCCCTGCTATTTTCTTAATCTCGTCCCTGCTTATTTTGCCTATCTTCTCGCGATTCGGGGTACCCGAGGCCTTGGCAACACCAACTGCCTTCTTGAGCAGAACGGAGGCCGGGGGAGACTTTGTTATAAAGGTAAATGACCTATCGGTATATATAGTCACCACAACAGGGATTATTAGATCTTCCTTACCTTCTGTCTTCTTGTTAAAGTCATTGCAGAACTCACCAATCTTCACCCCATGCTGGCCAAGGGCAGGCCCAACAGGAGGGGCGGGAGTGGCTCTGCCCCCCGGCAGCTGAAGCTTCACCTTAGCAATGACTTCTCTAACTTTGCCCGGCACCTTTTTCTCCCCGGAAGGAGTTTTTCTTCACTCCCTCTCAACCTGCCAGCTCTCGAGCTCAACGGGCGTAGCCCTGCCAAACAAGGAGACACCGGCCTTCAATTTTCCCCTATCCGGATATATCTCCTCTACAATACCGCTTAAATTTTTAAAAGGCCCGTCTATAATTCTCACGCCCTCGCCGACCTCGAACTCCACCTTGGGTCTTGGCTCGACCTCCCTTTTCTCAATCGTCTCAAGAATGGCAGCAATTTCCCCGTCCCTCATTGGAACAGGTTTCCCGCTGCTCTTAAGAAAACCGGATACACCTACAGCGCCCATGATAAGATGCCATAATTTCTCGGTCATCTCCATCTCGATTAGGACATACCCGGGGAAAAGCACCCTGCTTGTTACCTTTTTTCGGCCGCCCCGAATTTCAGAGACCTGCTCCATCGGCACAAGCAGCCTGGAAACTGAATCCTGCAGTCCCTCTGTGTGAATGTATTGTTCAAGGCCTGTCCTCACTGCCCCTTCCTTGCCCGATTGAGTATGAATCACATACCACTGCTTTCCCATCTGCGCCTTTCCATAAATATTCAGTAAACCACGTCATTCGTGGCAGCCGCAGGCTTCAGCCTGCGCACCCTGAAGGGTGCGGCTACCTCATCTAAACCAATTGAGAATACTGTGCCTGCCGCTCAGGATTCCAATCTGAAAGACGTAGTCAATCACGCCCACACATATCCCTATAACTCCCAGGGCAATAATCACCACAGCCGTAGAATCTATTATTTCCTTCCTCGTTGTCCATGAAACCTTCCTCAGCTCTACCCAAACCTCCTGAAGGAAATTCTTAATTCTCTTCATTGCGTCTGGCAGGCCTGGAGGGACTTGAACCCCCAACATCTGGATTTGGAGTCCAGCGCTCTGTCCATTAGAGCTACAGGCCTGTTATCTTGCCTCCCGATGAAGGACATGCCCATGACAAAACCTGCAATACTTCTTCAACTCCAGCCTGCCCTGTGAGCCTTGCTTGTCTTTGGTGCTCGTATAATTCTTCTGCTTGCACTTCGTACACACCAGCGTTATTATCTCGCGCATCTGTCAGTCCTAACTTTGTGAACAAACTACTCAACCACCTCACTAATTACCCCTGCCCC
>CBDUUU010000124.1:0-3319 GCA_965370485.1 uncultured bacterium | reverse complement strand
TCATTAACATAAAGGAGTTCTTTTTCTTCAAAAGAGGATTGTCCTTTACCATCCCGGAGGCAGGCAAAAACCGTCTGTTCAGCAAGATGCACAACCTGTTTTCGAAACCTACCCTCAGGTCCATCATACCCGGCACTATTGCGATAGCCCTGTTTGCCAACTTAGTAGAATTACCCTGCACCGGGGGTTTTCCTCCGGTTTACATTATGTTATTGAAGGACAGCGCCTTGCAGCCTTTCAGGTATTACATATATTTGCTGATGTACGATTTTATTTATATCCTGCCCGAGCTGATAATTGTGATATTTACTGCGTTTACTCTGGCGACTAAGAGATTTACCGAAAAACACGGGAGAATTCTTAAGTTGATAAGCGGAATTGTAATATTGGCGCTTGGCTTTGTGCTGGTATGTGCTTAGGGGAAATAGTAATGCCTTGGGTGGCTGCGCTACGCACGTCTGGCAATGGCCTTGATAAGTCAATGGAAATTTTCTCACTGACTTGACAAAATACTTGATTAATATGGTCATATATGTTGTAATAAACATAGGATGAAGATAACCACTAAGGGAAGATATGGAATCAGGGTGATGGCTGCCCTGGCAAAGTGTTATGGGGAGGGCCCTGTTTCGGTAAAGTGCATCTCGGAGAGGGAAAGAATCTCTGTGGATTATGTTGAGCAGTTGTTTGTCAAGTTAAGGAGGTGCGGCTTTGTCAGGAGCGTTCGCGGCCCAGGGGGAGGCTTCCTGCTGGCAGTGCCGCCATCCGGACTGAGAGTGATAGATATTATGGAGTGCGTGGGGGAGTCGGTTAATCTTGCTCCCTGCATTCTTGTGGGGAAGGGAGGCTGTCACAATTGCCCATTGTGCGGCGCGTGTGTTACCCGGCACTTTTTTGAGGAGGTCACTGCCAAACTAAAGGGAATGATGGTTTCTGTGTCCCTGGCTGACTTGTGCAAGGGGTCGGGAGAATCACAGGATGCGTATGCCGGGACGAGGAGGGGTAAGCGTGGAAAGAAAAATTAGGATAAAGCCGGGGAAGGTTGGGTGAGAGAGATGGATTTTGTAGATATCCCTCTGGAGGATTACCGGCGGGAAGGGGAGAGGTTTGCGAGGGTGGGCAGTCTGAGGGAGCTGGACGGCTCTACTCAAACTAAAATCGAGAGCGTTGGCGAGAGAGTGGACGAACAGCATCGGGCAGCGACCCACCTTCAGCAGGATAATTTTATTACTTATTTGAATACAATAAGCGGCCTCCTGCCCGAGGGCGTGGTGGTGATGGATACCGATGAGGCGGTAAAAAGGTTCGACTGGCTTAAGGACTATTATTTCAAAATCCTGCCTAAGGACTTAAATAAATATACCGCCTTTGTAAATGCCTTCTCCCGCGGCGGCGTCTTTGTCTGGGTCAGGGAAGGTGTTCAGGTCGAGCTTCCTCTGCAGGCCGCCTTTTACATAAAGAGTTCGGATTATGTCCAGGTTCCGCATAGTTTTGTCATTGCCGAGCCTCACTCTAAGGTGCATCTGATTGCCGGCTGTGTCCACGATGAGGGGAGCAGGCATTCAGCCCATATTGCCGCAACCGAGGTCTTTGTCGGGGAGGAGGCGGAGGTCACCTATACGATGATTCATAACTGGAGCAGGGAGTTTCACATAAGACCCAATGTGGGAATAAAGGTGGGCAAAGGAGGGACTTACATAAGCAATTATTTGCTTACCTCAGAGGTTAAAAGCATTCAGCTCTACCCAACGGCGGTCCTGGCTGATGGGGCTCGCGCCGTTTTCAATACCATTGCCTTCTGCCGCGGCGAAAGCCAGATAGACTTAGGCTCTGCGATTTATCTCAACGGCAGGGGTTCTAAGGGGGAGATAAGGACAAGGGCATTAATTATGGATAATTCGAATGTTGCTATGAGGGGAAATCTGTCCGGCAGGAGTGAATGCTTTGGGCATCTGGACTGCAAGGGGCTGGTCTTGAGCAAGAATGCCCGTGTGAAGGCCTATCCCAATCTGGATGGCGGGCAGGGTGCAGAACTTTCTCACGAGGCATCCATTGGAAGGATTGGCAATGAGGCGTTAAACTATTTGATGGCAAGGGGCTTCCCTGAAGATGAGGCGGTTTCGCTGATTGCGCGTGGTTTTGTGAGCCTGGATATCCCTGCCCTTCCGACTGCTGTGAGCGACCATATCAGAGAGGTAATTGAGTTGACTGCGCAGAGGGGGATCTAAGGTGTTAAAGATAAGGGATTTACACGTGGAGGTAAACGGAAAAGAGATTCTGAGCGGATTAAATCTGGACATAGAAAGGGGACAGAGACATATGTTGATGGGCTCTAATGCCTCGGGCAAGACTACGCTCGCCCTGACCGTTATGGGGTTTCCGCGGTATAAGATTGCTCGCGGCGAGGTCGTTTTTAACGGTAAATGCTTAAACGGTCTCACAATAGATGAGCGGGCAGGGCTTGGTATAGCCATGGCATTTCAATCTCCCCCTGAGGTCGATGTGAACTTTGGCGAGCTAATTACTAAGATTGAGGCCAGGTTTGGCTCGCAGGCGGCTGCCACTGAGCTTGGCCAGGGGCATTTCAGGCATAGGAACCTGAATGATGGACTCTCCGGCGGAGAGAAGAAGCAATCAGAGCTGATTCAGGTTCTGGCGATGCGCCCTGAGCTTATCATTCTTGATGAGGTTGATTCCGGTGTGGATATAGACTCGCTGAAGTTGATAGGGCAGATTTTGAACAAAAGAAATGAGTCGATGCTCATAATAACTCACTACCGCCATATCTTGAATCATTTGAAGGTAGACAGGATTCATCTTCTTGCCCTGGGCAGGATTGTGGTGAGCGGTCCCCCGGATACAATCCTGGACGGCATCGAGCGGCATGGGTATCGGGCATATCTGAAGGGGCTGGGTATTTGCAAAGAATGTCCATTAAAGGAATGTGTCATTGTTGAGGAAGAACACAGCGTCCAATGACACGGGTTTACTGGGTATTTACGGCTCTCACCGGGATGCCTTTGCTTTTTAAATATCTTTTTGTCTCTTTGATTGAATACTCCCCATAGTGAAAGATTGATGCGGCAAGCACAGCAGATGCCTTGCCTTCTGTAAGCGCATAGTAGAGATGCTCCGGATTCCCAGCTCCCCCGGAGGCAATCACAGGGATATTTACCGCCTCTGATACAGCTCTTGTGAGTTTTATGTCATACCCCTTTTTGGTGCCATCTCTGTCCATACTGGTAAGGAGAATTTCGCCTGCCCCCAGCTCCTCCACTTTCTTTGCCCATTCGATTGTATCGATTCCTGCGGGGCGTCT
>CBDUUU010000123.1:0-3340 GCA_965370485.1 uncultured bacterium | reverse complement strand
TTTCTCATGAGACGCATAAGGCATATATTCATAGCCAGATTTTAGAAGCAATAAGTTTGTCAGAACACGAGAAAGCCGTCCGTTGCCATCTTGAAAGGGATGAATCTTCAAAAATTCCACAAGGAAATTAGCAATCACAAGAAGCGGATGATATTTTTTTTCAACCAACGCCCCGTTTGTCCATTCAACCAATTCCTGCATTTCTTTAGGCGTAAGATAAGCGGAAGTGGTATTAAAAAGAATGCCCACCGACTCGCCGTCTTTGTCAATCATATGAACCCTATTTTCCTGCTTTTTATAATCGCCTCTGTGTCTCACATCTTTATCAACATATTTAAGCAACTCTTTATGAAAATGTTTAATTGCGTTTTCATTAACACGAAGCGTTTTCCAAGAGTTAAAAACATTCTCAAGCAACTCGTAATATCCCTGAACTTCCTGCTTATCGCGATCAGTGAATTTTCGAATATCAATGCCTCGCATTAACTTCTCAACATCTTCATCCGAAAGCCGGGCACCCTCAATACGAGTAGAGGCGCCAGTAGAAGTAATCAAAACTGACCGTTTTAGACGACCCAAGACCTGGGGGCTTAATTGCGCCCCGGCAATCCATTGCCCCTTTAATTCATCTATTTGTGTTATTTTTAACCAGATGTCAGCTGGAATTTGAGCCAGCCGCTGGTCAAATCGCTTGTTTTTTGCCATATATTATCTTATACTTTAACTATATAAGATTATATTAGATTATTAAACATAAGTCAAACAAAAATAAAAAAATGAGCTTTCTAACGGGGTTTACGGTAGGATGGCAATGGCTGCCGCTTTCACATCCATACGGGTGACAAGAAGCTGGACAGGTTCCTCCAAAATAACTACGTCGTCAATGTTCTCATCATCATCGTAGTCGTAGTAGCTGTTGCCCAGCTCTGTAAGGTCCAGCCCCCGCTCTACCGGCTGGTTGAGATACCTGCTCCAGAGGGTCGTTCCCGGGGGGTACTCCACAGAGAAATGAAGGAGCCTTGGTTTTTCTTCCCTGTCAGGGCTTTCCGGAAGGAGTCCAAACTTTACCCTGATTTTCCAGGACTTGCCCTCTTTTGGTTTTGCCTCAATCTCGACCCTGTCGCCGTTTTCCACACCGCCGATATTTGTAAGGATAAGTGAATGTATCTTTTTGCTGTCAGGAATGTTGAGGAGGCTTCCCTCTGCAATGCTTATTCCCCCTCCGCGGTTGCCGAGGTTTCTTATATTGACGAAGGAGGAAAGTTCCCGTTTCTCATCTCCCTTTTCTGCAACGAGTTTGACCCTTACCGCGCTGACGGCCATTAGCTGGGTATGGGAGAGGTATTTGCCTTTTGTCGGAGATAGCCGGGAGCTCATAGTGTCAAAATAGCTGAACTCAAGCCCCGTTACCTTCACGCCCATTGCGCGGGTGGGTATTTCCTGGACAAGCTGATAATAAGTCCTTGTGAGTGTTTTGTGTGTCCTGTCCCAGAGATAGCGGACCCTCACACCGGGCTCGTCTGCATCAGGCGAGTAGATGATTTTTAGCCGGCTTCCTGACGGAATGGGGCCCCCGATGTGGACGAGGTCGGGGTCCTCCGGCTCACTGCCATATGTAAAAGAGATGGGAAATGGGGAGAATCTATTCTGCCCGGGGGGCTTTATTCTGGCAAGCGGGGGAGGGCTGCCTGGGCGGACCCCTTTTTTTAGGTCAAAGGTTTTTCCGGGGGTTAGGTCAGTCCTGATCTCATACGTATCTACCCATGGCGGGATAAAGGTGATACCGCAGGCATCTGCCCTGCACAGCTCTACCGCCTCTCTCAAGCCGCAGAGCTCGAAACTGCCCTCTATAAGCTCGTCCAGGACCTTTTGCCCGACCTCCTGGATGAGAATGTCCGCCTCTCCTATTCTCCAGCTTGTGAGCCCGATATCAAGGATAAGGATAATTACCCCTGCAACAATTCCCCCGATGGCGATGGCCACCAAAAGCTCAATCAGGGTCATTCCTTTCATTTAATCTCCTCCCAGTGGATTATCCTTATCCCTCTTTCTCCAATTCCTCCAAAGTAAACCTTTCCAGGCTCTGAATCTAAGGCAGGCGTAGAGATAGCCTCAACAGTTACTGTTTCCACCTCATCATCGGCGACTGTTATGGTTGCAGTGCCATTAACCGCAGTTACTGATTGGCTGATGGCATTTGAGTTAGCCGAATTATTGTCTACCGATTCAGAAAGCCTTACCGTAAAGGAGGTTGAATTATCGGAGCTGATTATTGTGCCCGATGCATCCTCTATCTGAACGGTTACGTTTATGGGGCCAATGGGTCCCTGCGTGGAAATTACCTTTATCCTGCCATATCTAACAGAGATGGTTACACTTTCTCCCTTTACATCCGGATAGTCTTTATCCTGAATCTGAATGGTAAAGTTTTGTTCCTGGGAGGAGCTGAGCTCGAAACTTTTGTTTCCCTTGTCTGCGTCGGTAAGGGTGTAGTCCGAGAGGCTGGAGACATTTGATGGTGTGATGAAATGAATAGTCCCCTTGTAGTTTTCGACCGGTTTGCGGTTGTAGTCTCTTGCAACTATGACAACCGTAAAGCCCTCGTTTATATAAAAGAAATCTCTCTTTGGGGGTGGGGTGATGAGTGAGATGGCAAAATTTAGGGGAATGAAAGTTATATCCGGGCTTTCTCCGCTCTTCGAAGAGTCTCTTGTTTCACTCACCTTGATTTTAACTGTTCCCCATCTATTATATGTGACTCCCTCTATATGGGCTGTTCCGTCTATGAACTCGGTCCCTGAGGACAGATTTATTGAGCCTCCCTGGGGCTCTGCCGGTTCTACGTGGATTAGAGATGTGTCAACTTCCCCTTTATAGTTCGGGGTAGTCTCATCAAGTGCATTTCTGGCAGTTATGGTCACCTCAAATGGTTCATTTACCCTTTTTAGATTGTCAGTTTCTATCTTGAAATGGGAAGGCAGAAAGGCGATTTCGGTTGTCTGCCCGCTCCTTGAGGGCTCCTCAGTGTCGGTTGCTATTATTCTTATGCTGCCACAGTCATTATAGGCGCAAACGACCTTTGCTGCGCCTGTCTTAAAGGCTGAGGTAGATGCGGGCGAAAGGGCAAAGGTGCCTTCTCCCGGCGAGATGTAGCTGATGCCAATATTCACTGTGCCTGTATAGTTTTCGTCTGTGTTACCATCTGTATCCTTTGCAGTAATGGTCAGCTCGAAAGGTATCCCTGCAACCTGAAGATTTTCTGCGGAGAGAATAAAGTGAGATGTCCTTGGTATTATGAGATGAGTCTGCGATGCATCAGACCAGCCCCGGGAGGGGCGTT
>CBDUUU010000122.1:0-3342 GCA_965370485.1 uncultured bacterium | reverse complement strand
CCGGTCACAGGCGCATTCCTGACAACCTCCCCGCACTGCGGATTTTTGCAGTCAAGCGCCCTCAGAGGATTATGTTCGAACCTGCGCTCGCAGTCCGGGCAGAGCCGGGAAAGGTGTTCTTTCAAAAACAGCCTCAATTTTTCTTTATAGACAGGCTGGCAGGCGGAGCAGCCAATGCTGTTTAGAGAGAGGTCCGGCGAACCGAGCGGTGCCTGCAGTATCCGGACAAGCAAGAGAATTAGCTCCGCATCGATGGCAGGGTTGTCTGCCCCGATTGCCTCTGCGCCGATTTGATAAAATTGCCTGCTCCTTCCTGCTTGGGGCCGCTCATACCTGAAGAACGGACCCATATAAAAGAGCCTTGTAAGCTCGTCTTTATGAAGTCCGTGCTCAAGGTATGCCCTTATTACCGAGGCAGTTCCCTCAGGGCGCAGCGTTAGACTGCGCCCCTTTTTGTCTTTAAAGGTATACATCTGCTTCTCGACTATATCGGAGGTTCCTCCGATGCTCCTTGTGAAGAGCGCGGTCTCCTCGAAGACGGGAATCCGGATCTCCCTGTAGCAGAAACATTCGAGAATTGCGCGGGCACTTTCCTCTATTTTGCGCAATATGATCGATTGCGGCGGGAGTATATCCGCAACTCCGCGAACTGCCTTTATAGACATAATCAGGCTATTGCCTCTACCTTTTTCATCGCCTTTCCAAAAACGCTTTTCCCTTCTTCACAGAGTGAGCTCAGTATACCCTCTGTCTCTTTACACATTTTTTCATCGTTTATGCCTTTTAAGTTAATCCTTACATTCAGGGCGGCCCCGAGAAGCGCCGCATTTGCCAGCAGGGCAGATACGCCGACATCAGTAATGAGATTAGGGTTGGCAACCTCTGCAAGCCGGCCGGCGAGCTTCAGGACACTGAGGCAGCTTCCAACTATCTCAAGCGGCACAGAAAGCGCCTCTTTGTATGCCCTCTGGATTTCCCCGGAACGTCTGAGTTTCTCCTCCTGGCTGGTTTTGGGCATTTTAGCGGCAGAAGAGACCTTTTTATACGCGTGGACATCTTCGTCGACAAGCCTTGTTAATATCTTACGTTCCTCCCCGCATGCCTTGAGTATTGTCTTTGCCTCCGCCTCTACCTCTTTGTATTTTTCCCTTCCTATGGTGAAGTTTGCCGCCATAGATGCCATAGCTGCTCCAAGGGCGCCTGCCAGGGCTGAGACACTTCCGCCTCCCGGGGTCGGTGAGCCTCCCGCGGCATCATCAAGATAGGAGGATATCGATGCATCGATCTTCATCTCTCCCAGTATACAACTTACTTTGTCGGATGGCAAGAAAATTTGGAAATTTTTTGGCTCTTGAAAAATGTATGGGGAGGTGGTAAGCTCTTGTTATGGCAATTGAGAGGTTTGAAAAGGTAGAGATAATCTCGCATATCTCTTCGAAGGAGAGGCTTATTGAAGAGCTCCAGGCAAAGGGACTCGTTGAGATTATAGATATATCCGCTCATAAGAGAGAACCTGGAGCGAATGGGGATGTCTCAGAGAGAATTGAGAGAGTGGAGTTTTTACTGAACACCCTTGAGGGATATACTGAAAAAGGAGGGATGTTTGGGGGTCTTTTTCAGGAGAAGGTTTCGGTAAGTGAAGCGGAGCTCGGGAAGGTTGTGGACTCGCTCGATATTCAGAAGGTTTATGAGGGTTGCAGGTCACTGGTGAAGAGGCTCGAGAGACTCAACAGCGAAGAAAGTAATCTCAGCCTGATTGGTGAGAGTATCCTTCCCTGGAGGGACCTCCGTCTCTCTTGCATGGAGCTGGAGGGGACAGTGAGGGTAGGCCTTGCTGTCGGCACAATTGCCTCCCGGGGATTTTCCTCTTTTGAGAAGGAGATAGGAAAAATGCCCGGTGTCTTTATAAAAGTTATTAGCCGGGGAAGGGCCCTTACCCATTGTCTGTTGGGCTTTATGAGGGCAGATGAGCCGGATATAAGCGCCGCTTTTGCGAGGCTTGGCTTTCAGACAGAGACGCTCCCCCCCGTGCCGGATGAATTGGCCGCTCTTAAGTTTGAGCAGTGCCTATTAAAAATAAATGCCCGGCTTGCAGAGCTCAGGAGTGAAAGGAATTCCTTAAACAAGCAGATGAGAGAGCTTACGCCTCTTCTTCCTTCGGCGAGGGTTGTCTATGATTATTTGTGCAGCCTGCGGCACAGAGAAAAGGTGGATGAGCTCTTTGGTAAGACAGAGACGACCTTCACTATATGCGGCTGGGTGAGAAGAAGAGATATAAAGAGCCTGCGGCGCCTTATCGGGGAGAGATTTCAGGAGGCAGAGATAGGTATAAAGAAGATAAAGGACTCAGACATACCTCCTACCTCTCTTCAGAATAACAGGCTTGTTAAACCGTTTGAGGCCGTGGTTGATGTGTATGGGCTTCCCAATAGCCGGGAGCTCGACCCGACCCCTCTTCTTGCCCCATTTTTTGTTCTCTTCTTTGGTCTGTGCCTGACAGATGCAGGCTATGGGGCAGTTCTGTCTATATTGTCGTGGCTTGGACTGCGCAAGTTTAAGGGACTGATGGTAAGGAAACTTCTGAGGCTCCTTTTTCTCTCAGGCATTGTCACCATATTTCTTGGCTTACTGACAGGCGGGGTATTTGGATTGGAGTTTAAGGCTGCAAAGTTCTTTATGTTAATCGACCCTATGAAGGATTTTCTCGTCTTTCTCCTGGTGTCTATCGGCATTGGTTTTATTCAGGTCTGGTATGGCTTTCTTATAAATATGTTGAAAGAACTAAGAAGAGGAACGGCAGAAACAAGAGGGCGGGTTTTATTAAGAGGGCTCTCCTGGCTTGTCTTCCTTCCCGGCATTATAATCCTTGGGGTTGTGAAGCAGCCCGAGATGGTATCCCTGGGGCTGCTGAGCGAAAGCCCTCTCGGGGATGCATGGGGCTATATTGCCCCGGCGATGACTCTCGGCGGGGTTTGCGGTATCTTCCTTGAGGCAGGTATGGATAGCAAGGGCATACTCAAACGCACCTTTCTCGGATTATACGGGCTGTATGGGATTGTAGGCTGCTTCGGGGATATCCTCTCCTATGTAAGGTTATTTGCCCTGGGGCTGGCGACAGTGGCAATGGCGATTGCTGTCAATACAATAAGCGATTTTGTCAAGGGGGTGCCTGTCTTTGGCTATATTCTCATGCCCGTTTTTTTCGTAGTGGGTCATATTGCAAACCTGTTTATAAATGCCCTGAGCGGGTTTATACACACCCTGAGGCTGCAATTTGTGGAGTTCTTTACAAAGTTTTATGAGGGAGGAGGAAGGGCATTTCAGCCCTTTGTTAGAGAGGGA
>CBDUUU010000121.1:0-3347 GCA_965370485.1 uncultured bacterium | reverse complement strand
ATAATGCTGAGCCGTGCCCTGCCGATAGTATAAACCTATCGCGGTCGGCCCAGGCGGGATGAGAGGGGTCATATTTCAGAAATTTACTCCATAAAACAAAGGCAATATCAGCCGCCCCCATGGGCATTCCCGGATGGCCGGAACAGGCCTGCTCAACCGCGTCAATGGCAAGCCCCTTAATCGTATTTACACAGAGTTCGTCTAAATTCATAACCTTTTTCTCCTCACATACATCTGGCCCGCTAACTGTTGAACAACCTTCTTTATCTCTAAAGGCAGTAATATCGACGACGCCCTTGCCGGGGAGAGCCCTGTCTTTCTGACGATGGTATCTATATGCACGGGCTCATCCGAAAGAAGTTCATAAATCTTCTTCTCATCCTCATTCATCGGCGCAACAGAGGAAAATGATTTCTGCTTTGGCGAGGGTTGGTCCGGCAAAACAGCCCCGCTCAGCTCCTCAATGATATCCTCTGCATTCTCCACCAATCTTGCGCCCTGTTTAAGAAGGGAATGAGTCCCCTGGCTCACAGGAGAGCCAACCTTGCCAGGGATTGCAAAGACCTCCCTACCCTGCTCCAGCGCAAAATCCGCCGTAATCAATGAACCGCTTCTTCTGGCCGCCTCCACCACAACAACCCCCAGGCACAGTCCGCCTATAATGCGATTTCTCCTTGGGAAATTCATCCTATCCGGGGCCGTTCCAAAAGGAAATTCAGTAACCACTGCCCCGGATGCCTCAATATCCCTCATCAGTTTTGCATTCTCGGGAGGATAAACGATATCAATCCCGCAGCCCAGAACTGCAATTGTTCTTCCCTTTGCCTTTAAGGCGCCACTGTGAGCAAATGAATCAATCCCGCGCGCCATACCGCTTACTATTGTCAGACCGTACCGGGCTAAATCACCGCTCAGCTCCTCTGCCACTGTCCTGCCATAATATGTTGGCTGTCTTGTCCCGACAACGGCTATTGCCTTGCTATCCTCAGGGACAAGCTTTCCCTTAACATAGAGTACTATCGGCGGGCTATATATCTCCTTGAGGAATGCCGGATAATCTTTATCGGCAAATGTGACTATCCGGATATTATGTTTCTCAATTAGTCTCAGCTCATTATCCAGCCTTTTTGCATCCCAGCCTGCTATATTGCCTGCTATCTCTCTGCCGATACCTTCAACAGTTTGCAGTTCCCTCTGAGATGCCTTAAAGACAGCCCCGGGGCCGCCCAAACGCTGCAAGAGCCTGGCTGCCCTCAGTGCCCCCAGTGCAGGGACCATATTAAGAGCCAGATAATATTTTGTTTTTTCCTTCACCCGGCGAACTCCTTCCCTGTAATCCTGCGATATGCCTCAATATATTTCTCGGTTGTTTTTTCTACGACGTCATCCGGAAGCTCCGGGGCAGGGGGGTTTTTGTCCCACCCTATTCGCTCAAGGTAATCACGGACAAACTGCTTATCAAAGCTCGGCTGGGGACGACCCGGCCTATAATCTTCCTTCGGCCAGAAGCGGGAGGAATCCGGGGTGAGAAGCTCATCAATCAAAATCAGTTTATCATTATCCAGACCAAACTCAAACTTCGTATCAGCGATAATTATACCCCTGGACTCAGCTATCTCGCAGGCCCTCTCATAAATGCGCAGGCTCACATCCTCCAACATCTGCCCCTTTTCCCTGCCTATCAGCTCATCCACCTTCTCCCTGGCAATATTGACATCATGCCCGCTTACAGCCTTTGTGGCAGGGGTAAAGATGGGGTGGGGGAGCCTGCCCCCCTCCAGAAACCCCTCCGGCAGGCTCACGCCCGATATACTCCCGGCCTCACAATACTCCCGCCATCCGGAGCCTGCCAGAAACCCGCGCACAACGCACTCAACCAAAATCTGCTTTGTCTTTTTCGCCAGCATGCTTCTTCCTTTGAGGGATGCCTCATGCTCCTTAACCTCGGGCGGAAAGTGCGCCGCATCTATAGTAATAAGGTGATTATCTATTATATCCCCGGTAAGCTCAAACCAGTGGGCAGACAGTGCATTCAAGACCTTTCCCTTGCAGGGAATTCCATTTGGCAGGACTGAATCGAAGGCAGAGATTCGGTCTGTTGTTACTATAAGAAGCCTCTCGCCTAATTCATAGACCTCTCTTACCTTTCCCCTCGAAAATAACCTCACGCCCGGGATGTCCATTTTTGTAATTGCCTTCTCCATCTTCCCTCCTGTATTTCAAAACCACTAAACGACCCTCATTTTGAACGATTTGCTGGTAATTGCTCAATATCCTGGAGAGCCCTCCTACATTTTTCCACTGTAATAATGCCACAACTTATTGAGCAATTTCCTCATTTTGAACGATTTGCCGGATGATTTTTGACAAACAGGGTGTTAGTCCAGGCACGGTTCCCTTTCTCATCCTCAATCTCCATATATACATACTTCCAATCAGTCGGTAATTCCATGGAGGTTTGTGTTACTAGTTGTCCGTCAAATGACCCGATGCGCTGGCCGCAGGATGCAGGACCAACCAGGCGAACAAACTGGACGGGCGTGGACTCAATATTGAGAAACTTGCCATCGAAGGTTATAGACTTGAACTCCGGTCCGCAGGAAGAGAAAAAATTTCCGTGTTTAATAGCAGTCAGAATGGCCTCCCTCGAAAGCTCGGGAGCATTCACTACAATCCATCCACCGTTCCATCCCGGATGTTCCGGTCTTAGATGGGCGTCATCAACTGAAAAACTAAGCGTATCAGGATTTTTTTCAAGCATTGCATTCCAATGTATAAGACCGTCGCTTTTACCATTCAACCAATGACATACGTGATTATAAAGCTCAACCCCGTCAAAATCCCACCGATTTGCGTCTTCCAGCGAATTTCCGCTCCAGTAGGGATGGGCCAAAACAAGAATGGCGTTTTGTTTTCGAGCCTTTTGCATAGCACTTTCAAGACCCTCTTCCCTGGTAATTCCATTCGTTTTTCCTAAACAGACAACGTGGAATAATGCGCCTGTATTGTCTCTGCCATCAAGTTCGATACCATCCAGCAAGAGCAAAGGGAGGCTCTCACGTCCTTTGTCGGCATCTAAAACAACCCAGTGGTCCGTACAGAAGATAAAATCGTATTGCGCTGCCGCATAGAGTTCGGCGATCTCGGCAATTGACATTCCGCCATCAGAGGCAGTGCTATGAATATGAGTATTGCCTTTAAACCAATGGCCTGAGGTATCGTATCGAAATGAGTCAGCAGATATTGTCATTGTATTCGATTCTACCATATCATATATCAAAAGGCAAAGTATACTGAAGAGTCACCATAAGAAGGAAAAAATCAGCTCATGGGCAGGCCGAGAGCGA
>CBDUUU010000120.1:0-3347 GCA_965370485.1 uncultured bacterium | reverse complement strand
GTCTACACGCATTCAAATAAATCAAAGAAACTTTCGCGTCTTATTGTTGCAACAGATGATATGCGTATTTTTCTGGAGGTATAGAGTTTTTTGTGAGAGGTGATGCTTACACTGAGGGGCCATAAATCGGGCACAGACAGAGTGGCTGAGGCTGCAGGTCGGCTGAGGATACCGGATTCCAGCATCATAGTAAACATACAGGGGGATGAGCCGCTTTTGAGGGCAAGGGTTGTTGATGAGATGCTCTCTCCGCTCCTGACGGATAAAGGCATTGTTATGAGCACGCTTATATATCGAATCCGCTCCAAGGACGAGATAAATGATCCCGATATTGTTAAGACAACCTTTGACAGGAAAGGCTGCGCCCTTTATTTTTCGAGGGCAGCGATTCCGCACAGGGACAGCTCATTTTCCGGGAAGATTCGTTATTATAAACATCTCGGTTTGTATGCATACCGAAAGGGCTTTCTTTTAAAATTTGCGCGGATGCCTCAGACGCCTCTCGAGAAAATAGAGCGGCTGGAACAGCTCCGCGCGCTGGAGAACGGCTGGCGCATTAAGGTTGTTGAGACAAGGTATGACCCTGTAGAGGTAGATAAACCGGAGGATATAAAGAAAGTGGAGGGAATTCTGAAAAAGAGGAGACGCAGATTATGAAACGGTTTTCATTTCGGACCGCGGGCAATATCTTATTCGGGGCGGGCATAATAGACCAGGTTGGCCTCCAGGCAAAGGCGCTGGGTGCGGGGAGGGTATTTCTTGTCGTTGACCCGGCTCTTGTGAAGGCAGGACTCTCAGAGAAGATAGCTGCCCCGCTCAAGAAAGAAGGGATTGATTATATAGTCTTTGATAAGATCGAGCCTGAGCCATACGTCGAGACTGCTAATAAAGCGGCCTATCTGGCAAGGGCTGCTGACTGTAATGTTGTTGTCGGAGTTGGCGGCGGCAGTGCGATGGATGTTGCCAAGGCGGTTTCTATACTGCTGACGAATGAGGGAGGAGTTGCCGATTATCAGGGGATTGATAAGGTCAGGAAGCCGGGGGTTCCAAAGATTATTGCTCCAACTACCGCAGGGACAGGGAGTGAGGTGACCTTAACCGCAGTCTTCTCAAAAAGTGAGCCCAGAAGCAAGGGGGGCATTAACTCACCTTATCTTTACCCGGAGGTTGCCTTACTTGACCCTGAGCTTACAGTGACTCTGCCGCCTGAGGTAACCGCATCTACAGGGATGGATGCTCTCACCCATGCAATCGAGGCATTCACCTCTCTAATTTCCTCAGAGATTACCGACGTCCTGGCATTGAGGGCAATCGAGCTTATTTCGGCAAAACTCGATATCGCCTGTAAAGATGGCGGTAACCTGGAGGCAAGAAGTGATATGTTATTGGGCAGTTTATTCGCCGGGATGGCACTGGGAAATGCAGGTGTCACAGCAACTCACGCCCTTGCCTATCCGTTCGGGGGATTGTTCAGGATAGCCCATGGGGTGGCAAATGGCCTCCTTCTCCCTTACGTTATGACATATAATCTGAACTATAGCCTGGATAAGTTTGTCAGGGTAGCAGAGGCTATGGGGGAGGATGTGAATAATCTGCCTCTCGAGATGGCCGCGCGCAAAGCAGTAGAGGCGGTGGAGAGACTTGCAGGGGAGATTAATCTGGTGAGATTTATAAAAGAGCTGAAGATTCCGGAGAAGGCAATTCCGCAGATGGCTGAGTCTGCAATGAAGGTTACCAAGCCTATTGAGAACAACCCGCGAAAGGTTACGAAAGAGGATTGTGCCGCTATCTACAAAATGGCATGGGGATAAACCAAGGGAGAAAATATGGGCGGAAGCGAACTAATAGGAAAAGAAGAGAGTGATGCGGTAGGGAAGGTTATAACCGATGGGGTGCCTTTCCGGTATGGGTTTGATGAGAAAAGGCGGGGCGTTTTTAAGGTTGCTGAGTTTGAGAAAAGGTTTGCAGACTATGTCGGGAGCAGATATACGCTGGCTGTTTCTTCCGGTTCGGCTACACTGCGCGTTGCCCTTGCGGCCATTGGTGTGGGCGGAGGCGATGAGGTTATTACCCAGGCGTTTACCTTTGTTGCCACTGTAGAGGCAATCGTTGCCTCAGGGGCAAAACCTGTGCTCTGCGAGGTGGACAAGACCCTTAACCTTGACCCGGCTGACCTCGAGAAGAAGATTACGGATAAGACTAAGGTTGTTATCCCTGTCCATATGCTCGGGTCGCCTGCGAGAATGAATGAGATAGGCAGGGTTGTCAGCAAGCACCGATTACTGCTTTTAGAGGATTCCTGCCAGGCCTGTGGTTCGGTTTATAAAGGAAGGAAGACCGGGACGATTGGCTCGCTTGGGGCATTTAGCTTTGATTATGTAAAGACAATTACTACAGGGGAGGGCGGGATGCTTGTAACTGATGAGGAGGAGTTTTATCTAAGAGCCTCAGAGTACCATGACCATGGACACAAGCACAACCCGGATGTCCCCAGAGGCGAAGACAGTAAGGGTATTGCCGGTTTTAATTATCGAATGAGCGACATTCAGGGGGCGATTGGCGTTGTTCAGCTGGGCAGACTCGACTTTGTGTTATCTCAGCAAAGAAAACACAAGACAGCAATAAAGTCTGCTATCAAAGATATTGACTCTATTGAGTTCAGAGAACTCACGGATGAGGATGGCGACGGGGCTGATACGCTGATATTTTTCCTGCCGGACAAAGAGAGAGCAAAGAGGTTCGAAGGGTCTTTGACCGGGGATAATATACCGACAAAGATACTTCCTTCTGCGCTCGGATGGCACTTTGCCGGATACTGGGCACATATGTCGGCTGATTATTCTCCTGCCCTCTGGCCAAAAACAGATGAACTGCTAAATCGCGCAATAGCCATCCCGATATCCGTGAAAATGACAGATGCCGACATAGGAAAAATAGTTGAGGGTATTCACAAAGCGGCTAAGGTTTAACGTATCGCACCCGGAGTCAATCAGCGATTTTGACACAAAACTGCTGAGGACTTTGTTTGAAAATCCCCACCTCCATTAAAGCCTTCTAATGCCTTATTTTCTACTTCTGGCCCGATCCATACCTTTTGTGTCTCTAAATATGGGCCTACGATGCCATTAGAGCCACTCTTTTTGTCTACCTCATAGTCTGATACCCCCTTTCTCTGGCTATTATAATATGCCAGTCTTTCTTGCCTTGCTGCCATCAGATTCTCTTTTCTTATCCGCCTTATGGCATTCTCTAAGTAGCCGCAACCTTTATGTTGCGCAGATTTATCGTCGGTGGAACGCAGGCTGAAGCCTGCGGCTACCACCTATGCGGAGTTAACTCAATAACCA
>CBDUUU010000119.1:0-3355 GCA_965370485.1 uncultured bacterium | reverse complement strand
AAATAAATTGAAACGGAGATACTGAATCAAGTTCAGTATGACAGAGAGACGGAGACACTGAAACATGCTGATACTGAAACAAGTTCAGCATGTTTCAGTGTCAGCATGACAAAGGTCTGAATGCATAAACTGCTTGTTGATATTAACGTGATTTTAGATGTAGCCTTAGCAAGAGAACCGCATCTAAAACCCTCGCAAAAAATATTAAGCCACATAGAAAGAAAAAAGGCTATAGGATATATTAGCGCTATCTCTTGTACTACAATTTATTACCTTATTCAAAAAGAAAAGAGTCGCAAGGAAGCTCTTAGCTATACGCAGGACTTATTAAAATTACTGTCTGTTGTCGAAGTTAATAAAAAGACGCTTGAAAGAGGTATTGAATTAGAAGCAGAAGATTTTGAAGATAATGTCCAAATGGCTTGTGCGGAAAACTGCCAAGCCAATTATATTGTTACCAGGAATCCTGGAGATTACAAAAATTCCCCTATTTCTGCCATATCTCCTGGGGAATATTTAGCCACTTTCACCACCTAAGAAAATGAGAATCTTAAGAAGATACGTATTAGGGCAATTTCTGAAGTCCTTTATACTCTGGCTTTTCACATTTATCTTCATTCTCTTTGTTGGCAACATAATGCAGCTGTCAAATCTTATTATCAATCAGAAAATAGGGCTTATCCCCTTCCTAAAATTCCTCACCTATCTCCTTTTGCCCCTTGCCTCCTATGCCCTGCCAATGGCAGCGCTTTTAGGCTCCCTTATGAGCCTTGGAAGGCTGTCACTAAACAACGAAATCTCAGCGATGAAATCAAGCGGTATAAGCCCATTCTCCATAGCCCTCCCCATCCTGACTATGGGGCTCTTAATTACCGCTATCTGCCTTAAATTGAATGACACTGTCCTGCCAAACATCACCCATGCAAGAAGACAGCTGATTTCGAAGCTTGCAAGAAAGTGCCCGGCCTCCATATTTGAGGAAGGCACTCTCATAGAGTCCTTCAAGGGATACGTGATTTACGTAAAAAGGGTGGAGAAAAACAAACTCCTGGGAGTTTACATCACCAGGTTGAACGAAGAGGGCCCGCCCACGAATATCATAGCCAAAACCGGCCTGCTTCTTACGCCCGGGGCAGACAACACCATCAGCCTCAAGTTAAAAGATGTGACTATGGACAAGATACAAGATGCAGGACGCCTGGGAAGGGGCCGCTACAACGTATATTATCTAAATCTTGAACTACCCCCCGAGAAAGAGCAATCTATCAAGCGGCTGAAGGATATGAGCATTGCCGAGTTAAACAGTGCAATTGTGAAGTTTAAAAGCAAAAAAATGGACACTGCTCTCCTGTTTGCCGAAATCAATCGCAAGCTCTCCCTTGCCTTCTCGGCGCTCAGCCTCACCTTGCTCGGGGTGCCTCTGGGGCTAAGGAGAACAGCCAAAAGAAAAGTCAACTTTGGGGCAGGCTTTCTTATCATTTTGCTCTATTACATTATCTTCGCCGCAGGCGAGGGGATCGGCACCTGCGGCATCAGTCCGGTCGTGGTGTGGCTTCCAAACATCCTCGCAGGGGGTGCCGGTTGCCTCATTCTATGGAAAACAAGTCACCTATGAGAATACTTCATCGCTATGTTATGCGCTCCTTTATAAGCTCTTTTCTCTCCTGCCTGTTAATCTTTGTTTTTCTCTATGTCATCATTGATATCTTTGGAAGGCTGGACGAGCTCATCAAAAAAAGAATCCTTGCTAAAACAATAGCTGAATATTATCTGAATCTTCTGCCCACCATCCTCATCCAGATGAGCCCTATGGCTATACTAATGGCTGCCCTTCACACCTTCGGCGGCCTCGCCAGAAACAACGAGACAACCGCAATAATGGCAGGCGGGATAAGCCTGCGCACACTTGCCCGTCCTGTGCTTCTAACAGGACTTGTTGTGAGCCTCTTATTATTGTGGCTCGGTGAATACAGGCAGCCGCAGGCGGCGGCAAAGGCACGCAGGATAAAGCAGGAAAAGCTCAAAAATAGAAGGGAGAGGCACATCTGGAAAAATGTCGTCTTTTACAATCCGCACGGCCGAAGGTTTTTTCTGGGGGAGCTCAACACAGCCACGTCCACTGCCAGAGACATTGAAATCACAGAACTGACCGCCTCAGGCACAGAGCTTTTCAAAGTCCATGCAAAAAGCGCACGTTGGGAGGAAGAGAGATGGTCCTTCTCCGGGGTTACCATGCATAAATTCAGCCACTCCGGGGAAATAGAGGAATTTATATCAGCCGGCTCATGCAAAACCAGGGGGAAAAACTGGATATTCCTTGACGGAAACCTGAAGACGCCTGACCATGATGTCAGGCAATTCAGCCGCCTTTACTACCCCTGCCCTGAGCTTACCGAAGGGCCCTCAGAGCTTACGCGCAAACAGCAAATGCCGGACGAAATGAATTACATCGCATTAAAAAGGTATATAGGTAGATTAGAGGCAGCCGGCTTTACCCCGCGCGGAGAAACTGTGAATTTGTACAATAAACTAACATTACCCTTTATCAATCTGATAATCGTCCTCATCGGGATTTCTCTGGGCATCCGAAGAAAGCGCGCAGGGCCGCCTCTTGTTAACTTCGGCGAGGCATTTCTTATAACCCTGCTCTTCTATGTAACCATCTCTGTCAGCACTGCCATGGGAGAGCACATCCTGCCGCCCGTAGTTTCCTCGCTCCTTCCAAACGCAATCTTTCTTTCTATCGGGGCAGTCCTCTTCAGGCGGATAGATTTCCCTGCTTAACCTTAGTGAAATCTCTCAGGAGATATATAATCCCCGAATTTGCCTTGAGCCTTTTTAAATCTCTGACTTTGCTCTCCCAGGACCTCGAACAGAACCTCAGGGGCATCCGGAACCTCGCTCTTATAAATCTTTATTATTCTGTCAATCTTCGATAAATTCTCCTTGACTCTTATTGTAAACTGCCTCCTATAGTTCTCCACAGTATAATTCTTTTTCAGCACCTCTTTAAATAACTTAGCTATGTCCTCATATTTCGGAATATAACCCCCGGGCGTCTCTATGGCAGAGACCTCTCCCCTCACGCGCTGTCCCATCCACTTCAGCCATATCCTTTTGTCCTCTATGCTATTCAGGAAATTCCCATCATTATTCTTCAGGAAGTAATTGACAGAAAAGATCAGGGGAGGCTTGTTTAATCTACTGCCAAAATCAAGATTATTTTTTATATACCTGCCCAGTGGTATAGAGACAAAGTCTAAGTTCGACATAGGATTAAATACCCTCACCCCTTCTTTTCCGAGAGTGGCGGCTGTAGTCTCCGATTCCAGGGATGCCCCCTTTGTTACTATGC
>CBDUUU010000118.1:0-3395 GCA_965370485.1 uncultured bacterium | reverse complement strand
CGGCTCAGAGCTATCCGGCGGTATCTTCATTGTTGTAGCCACAGAAAACAAAAGAATCCGCTCAGATTTTGAATATCTCAAGATAGGGAAGGGTCCGTACTATGCTTTTTATCAGCGGTATCATAACTGGTTCATAGACCTTCCCCTATCTATTGCTGAGGTGGTTCTGGAGGGCAAATCCACTATTGTTCCTTTGGATAAGCAAATTTCTCAGGTAATGGCTGCAGCTAAAAAGAACCTTAAAAGCGGAGAAGAGCTGGATGGTATTGGCGGATTTGCAGCATACGGAATAATTGAGAAAGCAGAAACAGTCAAAAAGGAAGGGGCGCTTCCCATTGGACTGTCAAATGGGATGGTAATGAGGAGAGATGTAACCAGAGGTGAGATAATCGGATGGGAGGATGTGGAGCCAAAGGAAGAGACCCTTCTCCTCCGGCTATACCGACAGCAGATATAAATAAATATGGTCAAGAAAATAGAAGTTACTTATAATTTTGAACCGGACGAGATTATTTTCCCGTCTATTCCGGTTTTTGCTTATAAAGGCTCTCCTCAAGACGAGATAAACCGTGGATTACTTAAGCCATCTCAACTTATTGAATTTCTTGAGCTGATGTTGACAATTCGCACCTTTGAAGAGATGATTGCAGAGATAAAGGCAGGGACATATTCTCCTCTTCCCGGATTTGATTTCAATGGACCAACACATGTTTCCATCGGGCAGGAAGCAACCTCTGCCGGCTCAATATCTGCCTTATCCCCGGACGATTACATTACCAGCTCCCATAGAGGGCATGGAGATGCACTCAGTAAGGGTTATTTTTGTACAAAGGCATTGGACACCTTGCTTTATCGAACCATCTGTGAGCTTTTTGGCAAAGCAGATGGTTATTGCCGGGGAGTCGGGGGAAGTATGCATATTGCCGATTTTTCCGTGAATCACCTGGGAGCAAATGCCATTGTAGGAGGGCATATGGGCATTGCTGCAGGGGCAGGTATGTCCTGCCGGTATCGGAAAAGCGGGCAGACAGTTCTGTGCCTTGCCGGTGATGGCGCCTATAGTAACGGCATTTCTCATGAGGCAATGAACCTGGCCGCAATGTCTCAATTCAAAAATGAGCTTATGGAACACCAGTTTGGTATCCCTGTTATTTTCGGGATAGTCAACAATCAGTATGCTATGTCCGGTCAACAGCGCGGCGAGGTGACAGGGGTTGATTTTCTTGCCCGCCGTGGAGCGGCATATAATAATGACGCTATGCATGCTGAGGTCGTCAACGGGATGGATATATTAGCCGTCCATGACGCCGCCCGAAGGGCGCTCAAACTGGCAAGAGACGGCAAAGGCCCTATCCTGCTGGAATTTATCACCTATCGGTTTAAGGGGCATTCACTGCATGACCCTCTTGCTTATAGGACCCGCGAGGAATTAAATCAGTGGAAAAAATTAGACCCTATTGACGTATTTGCCCGAAAATTATTCGCCACAAATGTAGAGGGCAAACCGGTATTGACAGAGGAAAATTTCACTGCGCTCAAACATAAAGTATGGGAACGTAATGCCGCTATGGCTAAGAAATCCCTGGAGGCGCCTTCACCCCGGCCTGAGACAATCCTTTTTGGACTTTACGCCGAGGGAAGAAAGTCGGCAGCATCGTCACCACGGAAGAAATCTGTTAAAAGACAGATACCGGAATTAAAGAGAGATAACGAGGGTAAACTCAACCTCAGGCTGGCTATAAGAGAAGCACTTGTTGAAGAGATGGAAGCGGATGAGGCCATAATCCTCCTTGGTGAAGACATCGCTGAGTATGGAGGGGCATTTGGAGTGACGGCCACTCTTTTGGAGCATTTTGGCAGAGAGAGAATATTTAACACCTCAATCTCAGAGGCTGGCATGATAGGCTCTGCAATAGGTATGGCTATGACCAATCTTCGACCTGTAGTTGAGATTATGTATTGTGATTTTATACTCCAGGCTATGGACCAGCTCGGAAACCAGGCCGCCAAATGGCAGTATATGTCCGGCGGTCAGACAACCCTGCCATTGGTAGTGCGCTGCGCAATAGGCGGGGGAAGGGGCTATGCAGGCCAGCACTCGCAGAGCCTGGAATCGGTTCTCGCCCATATCCCCGGCATTATTATCATAGCCCCTTCTAATGCCTATGATGCAAAGGGCTTGCTTAAATCAGCCATCAAGGATGAGAACCCGGTTGTCTTCTTCGAACATCAGCTTCTTTATAACGACAAGGAGCAAGTCCCTGAGAATGAATATACCCTGCCCATAGGAAAGGCATCTATAAAGCGCCAGGGGAATGACATTACTATAATCACCTGGTCCTATATGGTGAAAGAAAGTTTGAAAGCGGCAGATGTATTATCCAAAGAAGGTATAGAGGCAGAGGTCATCGACCTGAGAACCCTCATTCCTTTAGATATGGAGACCATTATAGCCTCGGTTCGCAAGACCGGCAGGGCTATTGTAACCTCCCAGGCAGTTACCCAGGGCAGTTTTACCGGTGAGGTAGCCTCACAGATTCAGGAAAAGGCATTTGACCTGCTGGATGCGCCTGTCCTTCGCCTCGGCGCTGTAAACGGGGTATCCCCAAGCTCTCCCGATTTAGAAGAATTTTATCTGCCCGGGCAGGATAAACTGGTAAGCATGGTAAAGGGGTTGCTAAAGGGTTATAAGGTGTTATAATATAAATAGAGGGATAGCTTAAAGATGATAAAGATAAAGTATTATCTTGATACGAGCATATTTAATTTTGTGGATGAGGAAAAAGATTTAGAGAAAAGGGACCTAACTAAGAAGCTTTTTGAAGATTTACCTTTAATGGCTGAAGGTATATATATTTCCGATGAAGTAGTAAGGGAAATAAGCAGGGCAGATGAACCTAAAAGGTCTAAGATGGAAGGATTGTTAAAAAAACACAGCCCTTATTTACTCGGAATAAACACCGAGGTAGAAGATCTGGCAAATTTTTATGTTAAAGAGGGAATGATTCCTGAAAAGTATCGAGAAGATGCAGTTCATATTGCTGTAGCTGTAGTTAATGATATAGAGGCGATTATTAGTTGGAACTTTGAGCATATTGTAAAATTGAAAACAAGGATAATGGTTAATGGGATAAATAAATTGCAGGGTTACCATGATGTTGAGATCTGTTCACCAGAGGAGGTGGTAGAGTTATGAAGGCATTAAGAGAAGTTCATGAGATAATGGAGAAGATTTATAACGAGGAGAAGGGATTAAGTGCTCAGGAGAGAGCTGAGAGAACCAGAAAAGAGAGTGAAAAGTTTTTAAAGGAGCGGAAGATAAATTTAAGAGGTGGTGAGCTATGGCGATTAAAGCTGTTGAGTTAACTAGGAATATCCGCGACAAGATGTACGAG
>CBDUUU010000117.1:0-3413 GCA_965370485.1 uncultured bacterium | reverse complement strand
GGATGTGTGGATTCCCGAACTTTCAACGGGCGTGGGTATGTCCGGCTTCTTCAGTGTTACGGGCCGAACGGATGAGTATAAGCAGGTGACGAACTTCATCTTTTGTATTGAGGGCTCCCCATTATTTGAAAAGGCCGAATTTATTTCACCGCCGTCTTTTGTCAGCGGAGGAACCTCTGCGGCTGATGGTGAAAATGCAGGGGGCAGGAGCAGTCTCAGGCGAAGGAGGGGAGGCAGTGCCCCGAAAAAGAAGGCGGACACCGGGAAAAATGCGCATCCGGCGAAAAAGGTGCTGGAATTCAAGGTTAGAATAACCCTTGCCGGGCAATGAAAAGAAAAAAAATTATATCATTGGGAGTCTGGATAGCCGGCCTGCTTGTGATTGTGTTTGTCTATAAATTGAAGATTGCCCCTTTTCTTGATGAGAAGAAACTTGTTGCTGCGCAGCTGATGAAGAATGAATCTCTAATCAAAGGCTTTCTTTCAAGACCGGAGGGTCCCCCTTCCGGGGGGCTGGCGGATGCGATTAGCGAAAGGAGTGAGGCAATCTCCGGAAACTATCAGCTGGGCATGAGACAGCTTGGCTTGAGAGTAAAAAGGATTTTTCCCCCGGAGGGTGAGCTGCCCAGCATATACTGGCTGGATGTCCTGGACCGAACGCACAAGATGTTATTGGATGAGGCAGCTGAGGCTCGTGTCAGCATCCCTGCTGAAGTTAGCTTTATCGGTTTTGGCGGGGATGTCTCTAAGGAGGATGTCCCAAGGCTTCTTCGCAAGCTCGAGGCGACTAAGGGTATCCTGCAGTTTGTCTTTGATGCGCAGGTCAATTCGGTGGACTCGTTTGCGGTGAGCTTGCACGAGACTACTGAGTATCCAACTCTGCTGGGAATAAGGTTTGACATAGGCTTTTCAGGGACCCTTAGCTCACTTATGAGGTTTTTGCACATCCTTCAAAGTGCGCCGAAAATATTTGTTATTGATAAAATCAGCCTGGCAGTGAAGAAAAACCTCTTGACAGCGGATGTAATAATATGGGATTATTATACGGAGGCCTCGGATATTGAAGGTCCTGACAGCCATTAAGAAGAACATAGAGCCCGCAATTTGTTTTGTGCTTTTTGTGGTGCTCGTCTGCGTTAGCGCGCGCCTGCTTCCTATGATGGGCAGAAGCGAGGACACTTTCGTCCCGGCTTCGCCCGGGAACACCGGTGGGAGCTCTCAGGATTTTATCAGGGAGATGCGCAGCTCAACTGTTAGGGAGGAGAGTATTTTTAAGGAGTCCCTTGCAGTAAAGCCCCTTTCTCACTTCGGCTCGCTGGAGAAGAGAAATATCTTTCTCAAATTTCCTGCCTTTGTTCCTCCGGAGGTAAAGCTGCCGGAGAAGAAGGTTAAGAAGGTGGCAAAGGAGGCGGAAGATGTGGTGGAGGTTAAGCCGAAGGGTCCATCACTGGCCTGGACGGGGAAGGTAGAGATGCTGCAGGGCATAAAGGTATTTATTGAGGATAAGGTAACAAGGGAGCTTTTTATAGTGCAACAGGGAGATAAATTTGGTAAAATATACACAGTGGGGAAAATTAGTGATGATAAGGTTGTTGTTACCTGCGAGGGAGAGGAAGATATCGAGTTAAAATTGGAGAAAAGGTGAAGAGATTTATAGGATGCCTCTTGCCGGTTTTGCTTGCGGCCGGTTTATCCCTGCCTGCTGTTGGGGCGAAGGAGAAGGCAGAGCCGAAGGATGAGGCAGAAAGAATAGCAATATCTTCAGCAAGAAAACTTTCGGCTGAGAAGGCCAAGAAAATTAAGATGTATTGCAGGAAGGGCAATATGTGTTATGGGAAGGGTGAGTTCGAAAAGGCAATAGCCGAGTTTAAAAGGGCCCTTACCCTTGACCCTGCCTGCAGGATTGCAATAGATAAGCTTGAAAAGTCGAAGCAGGGCCTCCGCAGACAAGAGGCGCAGGCGGAGAAAGAGGCGCAGCAGGTAAAAGAGGAAGAGGCGCGAAGGAAGGAACAGGGCGCCCGGAGAGATAAGAGGCTCGCAGAGGTTTACCTCGGGCTCGGGCGGGCGCATCTTCATCGCAGCAATTTCAAGAAGGCAGCCGGGGATTTAGAGTCAGCCATTGGTTTAGACCCTGAGCTTGCTGAGGCAGGTGAGCTTCTGGCTGAGGCAATGGACGGACTTCTAAACAGAGAAAAGGAGTCTGCCAGGCTCAAGGCGGCTGAGGAGCTCTACGCGAAGGGGATGGAATACTTTGATAAAAAATTATATGGGGATGCCATTGGACAGTGGCAGAAGGTGCTGGAGCTTGTGAGCTATAAGAATAGTCTCTATGAGCAGGCAGGCTCTTCTATCAGCTCTGCCGAGGCGCAGCTTCTCCGGGAGAGGGAAGAGGCCGCGGACATCTCAAAGGGAGTGGAAGAGAGCAAAAGAGCTCTTGAGGGGACGAGGGAGTGGCTATATGGGCAGGATAAGAAGGGTGTGAGAAAGGCGGTGGTCAAGAAAAAGGCCCAGAAGAGTGAGCTGGAGCTCAGGGCCGGGCAGCCCATCAAGCTTCATGTGAGGGATGTTCATATCAGAAAGGTTTTGGAAGACTTACAAAAGCTGAGCGGGATTAATATTGTGCTTGATGCCAAGATTTTTCCATACGGGGATGGACAGGTCTCCTCCGGGGCGGCGGTGACGTTTACTACCCCGGGCGAGGTGTCGATGATTGATATCCTCAAGGCAATCATCAGCGGCAAGGGTCTCGTGATGCAGGTTGAGTCTCACTTCATCTGGATATCTACTCCGGAAAATATGGAAAGAGGTCAGCTTGTAACAAAGGTGTTTCACCTGCCTGTTGCCGATATAGGGGCTATCTCATTTAAGCCTGTCTTTGCAGAGGAAGAGAGGGAGATGGAAGAGGTAACCGTCCTCGGCGCAGAGGAAGAAGGGGAGGGGGAAGGCGCCGGAGCTGCTGAGATAACGGAGTCTGTTGTGGATACATTAAGAGAGGCAATAACCGCGGAGGGCTCGGGAAGGGTCTTTCACTACGACTCTGCCACGGGAACCCTGATTGTGCGAAACACCCCCGGGAACCTGTCCATAATAGAGGAGATGCTGAGTTATCTTGAGGTTGCCACAGAGCAGGTCTTGATTGAGGTAAGGTATATCGATGTTGATACAGATGCACTGGAAGAGTTAGGGAGTAAATTTCCCTATTTGAATGTAGGGCTGACAAAGGGCACGCTGGGTGTTGCCGGCGATTTGGGGACTATAAGGGAAGAGGAGGTAGCTACAGGCACAGAACTCAACATTATGAAATTGGATGGCACCACCTTTCATATGGTGCTGGATGCTATTAGAGTGACAGGCAGAGGCACGGAGTTGTCTGCCCCCAGGGTTGTTGTGCGAAATCAGACAGAGGCAGTCAT
>CBDUUU010000116.1:0-3434 GCA_965370485.1 uncultured bacterium | reverse complement strand
ACCATGTTATCAGAGAAGAACACTTTAAAAAAAGGAAGGACGGAGCAATAATTGCTAACTCCGGCCATTTTAATGTTGAGATAGATATAGAGGCTCTGGAAGGTCTTTCCTCCGGGAAGCGGGATATCAGAAATTTTGTTGAAGAATATACCCTGGAGGGCGGCAAAGTGATACATCTTTTGGGGCAGGGAAGGCTTATTAATTTAGCCGCGGCAGAGGGCCACCCTCCCGAGGTTATGGATATGAGCTTTTCCAATCAGGCCCTCTCTTGCGAATATCTGAAGAAGAATGCGGAGAAATTGGAGAATAAGGTCTATGCTGTGCCTGAGAAAATTGACAAACAGATAGCCGGGCTTAAGTTGAAATCTATGAATATCAAAATGGATAACTTGACCCCGGAACAGAAAAAATACCTCACATCCTGGGAAATGGGAACGTAACCGAAAAATTGCCCATGCAGCCCAGACTCATTTTTTGCAAAGGTAATGTAGTTGCCCGATTTATCGGGCTAAAATCAGCAATTTCGCCTCATAAATGAGGCAACTACAAAGCTCGATACGATTTTGGTCAGCTAAGTCAATAGCCATATAAAGATATGAAAATTGGGGTACTCGGGACTGGGCGTATGGGCTGTGCCCTGCTCAGGGGATATATCAAGAGAAAATCTTCGCAGTCCATTACGGCTTACGATAGGGATGAGGTCAGGCTCACCCATATCTGCAAGGAGCTGGGGATAGAACCTGCAGATTCAAGTGTGAGTCTTGTGGAGAAATCTGAGGTCGTTTTAATCTTCGTAAAACCAAAAGACATTCACGGTGTGCTGGTTGAGATTAAAGGCGTACTTACCCCGTCTAAACTTGTCGTTTCATCTGCAGCCGGCATAACAACATCCTTTATCGAAAAAATCGTGGGGGACGGAGTTCCTGTCCTCAGGGTAATGCCAAATACCTGCGCCTCAGTTGGCGAGGCAGTCTCTGCTATATCAGCCGGTCGCTTTGCAAAAGAGAGGCATAAGGAGCAGACTGTTGCTATTTTCCGAACGATCGGGAAGGTGGTCGAGATGCAGGAACACCTAATGGATGCCGTAACAGCCCTTAGCGGGAGCGGCCCTGCCTATATCTTTTTTATGTGTGAGGTGCTCTGTAAGGCAGGGGTTGGGCTTGGGCTTTCCTCCGAAACAGCGGGACTTCTGGCGAAACAAACTATCCTTGGGGCAGGGAAGATGCTTACCGGGATGGAAGAGAGCCCGCAGGCTCTGCGCGAGGCAGTTACCTCCCCCGGGGGCACAACAGAGTCTGCCATAAGAGTGCTGAAGGAGAAACATTTTGAAGAGATTCTGATAGAGGCAGTAGCGTCTGCCAGGGAAAAGGCCAATGAATTACAAAAAAACCCTTAACCTGCCATCAACAAAGTTCTCAATGAAGGCAAATCTTCAGGTACTCGAGCCTGAGATTCAGAAATGGTGGAAGGAGATAGATATCTATAAGAGGATAAGGGGCAAGAGAAGAGGCAGGGCAAAATACATCCTGCACGATGGGCCTCCATATGCAAACGGGGCGACCCATATAGGAACGGCGCTTAACAAGGTCTTAAAGGATATCATTGTTAAGTATAAATCATCCCGGGGACTTGATGCCCCTTATGTTCCGGGGTGGGACTGTCACGGCCTGCCGATTGAGCTGGCAGTGATGAAATCGCTCGCAGATGTGGGCAAAAAACTTTCCCGGGTTGAAATTCGGCAGAAGTGCGCTGAGTATGCCGGCAAATTTATCGATATTCAAAGAGATGAGTTTAAGAGACTCGGGGTCTTTGGCGACTGGGACCGCCCCTATCTGACTATGAGCCCGGAGTATGAGGCGGCAGAGCTGCAACTCTTCGGTCTCCTCTTCCGGCGCGGGCTTGTCCACAGGAGTCTTCGTCCAATACACTGGTGTGTGCATTGTAAGACTGCCCTTGCGGAGGCAGAGATTGAGTATAGGCAGCACCAGTCCTCGTCTATCTATATCAAGTTTCCCCTGAGGTCGCATCCATTTTCTGAATATAAGGAGAAGCCCGTTTCAGTTTTTGTGTGGACAACTACCCCCTGGACACTGCCTGCCAACACTGCTGTTGCTGTCCAGCCCTCCTTTAGATATGCGTTTGTCCGGGTGAAGGGCGAAATTTTTATAATACTAACTGAGCTGGTAGCCCGGACAATGGAGGAGGCAGGCATCGAAGATTATAAAATAGTTGCAGAGAAAAAGGGGCAGGTACTTACCTCTCTTGTCTGCCAACATCCGTTTATAGACAGGGAAAGCCCCATTGTGCCGGCGGAGTTTGTAACGAAGGAGGAGGGGACAGGATGTGTCCACATCGCCCCGGCCCATGGTCAGGATGACTTTTCCCTCGGGCAGAGGTGTAAATTACCCCTGCTCAATCTTGTTGATGAGGAGGGGAAGTTCACTGCCTCTGCCGGGGATGCGTTTGCCGGACTATTTGTCTTCGATGCAAATGACAGGGTCCTCGAAAAGCTCAGGCAGGCAGGGACCATTATGCACTCTGATACCATAACCCACTCTTATCCTCATTGCTGGAGGTGTAAAAGTCCTCTCATTATACGGGCAACAAAACAGTGGTTTATTTCGATGACCAGGGATAATTTGAGGGATGAGGTGGTCTCGGAGATAGACAAAATAAAGTGGATTCCGGGCTGGGGCAAGCTCAAAATAACAAACATGGTGAAAGACAGACCTGATTGGTGCATCTCCCGCCAGAGGGTATGGGGGGTTCCAATTCCTGCCTTCTACTGCAAGAAATGCGGTGAGCCGCTAATAAATGAAGAAATCATAACTAAGGCCTGCGAGATTACGCGCAGCGGCGGCTCCACTGCATGGGTTGCCGAAAGCGAGGAGAATCTGCTGCCCCCGAAGACAACCTGCCGGAAGTGCGGCAGCTCTCTATTCAGGAGGGAAAAGGACATATTCGATGTTTGGTTCGATTCTGGCGTCAGCTACTATGCAGTAATCAGGGCAGGGGAGGAGTTTGGAGACTCATCCGATATCTATCTTGAGGCAAATGACCAGTACCGCGGCTGGTTTCAGACGACACTACTAACATCCGTGGGGGCAGGTCACGGCGCCCCTTATAAGTCGGCCCTCACCCATGGGTTTATGGTCGATGGGGAAGGGAAGAAGATGTCGAAATCTCTCGGTAACCTTATTGCAACCTCTGAGGCAACGGCATCCTACGGCGCAGATATCCTGAGATTATGGATGATATCAGAAAACTATCATGAAAATACCAAATTCTCTCCTGAGGCCCTGGAGAGGGTGAAAGACTCTTACAGGCGCTTCCGCAACACCTGCAGATTCATTCTTGGAAATACATCTGATTTTCTTATGGAAAAGGATGGGGTTGAGATATCACAGCTTTTGGAGATTGATAGGTGGGCGCTC
>CBDUUU010000115.1:0-3436 GCA_965370485.1 uncultured bacterium | reverse complement strand
GGAGTAACTACCCTTGAGGGCGCAGCCTGCGAGCCTGAGATTCAGGACCTCGCCCGCTTCCTGGTGCAGATGGGGGCTAAAATAAAAGGTGCGGGGACGCACAGGCTTGTGATTGAAGGGGTAGAGAGGCTGCGGGCTGCTGAATATACAGTAATGCGGGATAGGATCGAGGCCGGCACCTACATAATAGCGGGGGCAATAACAGATGGGGACATAGAGGTTGTCGGGGCAGACACTGAGTGTCTCGGGGCATTCATCGATAGAATCGAGGAGGCAGGCGCACGGGTAAGAAAGACGGACTCGGGCGTGCATGTTTCTACAGATGGAAGTCTTCGCTCTGTGGATGTGACAACTATGCCCTATCCCGGTTTTCCGACAGATATGCAGGCGCAGATAATGGTGTTTTTGTTGAAGGCAGACGGAATAGGTCTCATTTATGAGAGGATATATCCTGACAGGTTTATGCATGTGAGCGAGCTGCTAAGAATGGGAGCGGGGATTATTCGCGAGGGTCCGCGCGCCATCGTTAAGGGTGGGGGCAGATTAAGCGGGGCGCCGGTGATGGCATCAGATCTTCGGGCCAGTGCCGCCCTTGTCCTTGCCGGCTTGATTGCCGAAGGCCAGACCACAATCTCCCGTATATATCATCTGGACAGGGGTTATGAGAGAATCGATGAGAAGTTAGGCTCTCTTGGGGCAGATATCAGAAGAGTAAAATGACGTGTACACAATGAGAACATTCAGACTGAATAGGGATAGGGCAAAGATTTCGGCATTTCTCAGCGGCAGGGCTGAGGTCGTATCTGCCGTTTTGAGGACAGTCGAGAAGATATGCCTTGATGTCCGCGCAAATGGCGATGAGGCACTTATTAAATATGCAAAGAGGTTTGATGGTGTCCGGTTTTCCTCGGGAAGTGATTTTCTGGTTTCGCCGGCAGAGATTGCAGAGGCGAAAGAGGAGGTGGAGGGTGATTTTTTAGATTCTCTAAAGGCTGCGAGGAAGCGGATTAAAAGATTTCACCTTGCCCGGCTAAATGGGTTAAAAAGCTGGCGGAAAAATGTGGAAGGAATGATGCTTGGCGAGAGGATTTTGCCCATTGAGAGGGTTGGGATATATATCCCCGGCGGGAGGGCATCTTACCCTTCGACTGTTCTTATGTGCGCTGTTCCTGCCGGGCTGGCCGGGGTGGGGCAGATATTAATGTGCGTTCCCCCTGCCGGAAATGGGAAGGTCAATCCATACACACTCGCGGCGGCAGATTTTATGGGACTCAAAAGGGTCTATAAACTTGGAGGGGCCTATGCCATTGCCGCTCTTGCCTTTGGGACGCAGACCATTGCCCCTGTTGACAAGATTGTCGGGCCCGGGAATAGATATGTGACGGCGGCAAAGGCGGTTGTGAGCAGATTCTCCGTTGGGATTGATATGCTTGCCGGTCCTACCGAGATTGTCATTATAGCCGACAGGTTAGCGAGGGCTGATTTTATCGCCGCGGATATCCTTTCTCAGGCGGAGCATGGAGAAGATTCCACTGCTATCCTTATCACGGATTCTGATTCTCTTGCTATGGAGGTGAGGTCCTGCCTGAGAAGGCAGATGAGGTCACTGCGCAGGAGGGAGATTATCAGGAAAAGCCTGCAGACACACGGACTCATAATTATTACCCCTACTATTGAGGAGGCAGTCGATGTGTCGAATGAAATAGCCCCTGAGCATCTCGAGCTGCAGGTGAAAGCCCCCCGGGGAATGCTTGGGAAGGTCAGGAATGCAGGCGCTGTTTTCTTGGGAAACTTCTCCCCGGAGTCGGTTGGGGACTATGCTGCGGGCCCAAATGCAGTTTTGCCTACCGGCGGGAGTGCCAGGTTTTCATCGGGGCTTGGTGTGCATCATTTTCTTAAAAGGATAAATGTGATATCCTGCAGCAGGGGGGGGCTAAGAAGACTTTCTGCGCCTGCGCTGAGTTTAGCACGGGCGGAGGGTCTCGATGCCCATGCAGAGGCTATAAGGATACGTGATAAAAATAACACAAAGGAGATTGCTTGTGAATAAAACAAGGACTGCCAGGATAATCCGAAAAACCGCCGAGACTGATATTGTCTTATCCCTGGGTCTTGACGGCTCGGGGGAATTTGCGGTGAATACCGGCATTGCCTTTTTTGACCATATGCTCTGTCTGTTTGCAAAGCACGGAAGGTTTAACCTAAAGGTGAAGGCAAAGGGAGACCTTGAGGTAGACCAGCATCATACGGTTGAGGATGTTGGAATCTGTATGGGTGAGGCGGTAAGAAAGGCCCTGGGGGATAAAAAGGGGATAATGCGCTTTGGGCTTGCTCTTGCCCCGATGGATGAGGCGCTCTCACAGGCGGCAGTTGATATCAGCGGGAGAGGCTACCTTGTTTATAACGTTAAGATAAGGGTGAAGCGGGTTAATAATTTTGACACAGGGCTTGTGGAGGAGTTTTTGCGTGCCTTTTGCACCGCGGGCAAGTTTACCCTGCACGTCAATTTGCTCTATGGGAAGAACAACCATCATATCGTTGAGTCGGTTTTTAAGGGGCTTGGCATCGCCCTCGGGGGCGCAGTGAGGAGGGACAGGCGGCTGAGAAGCTCTCTTCCGTCCACAAAGGGGAGATTATGATAATCATACCGGCAATTGACATATGTGACGGCAAGGTGGTCAGGCTTACTGAGGGGGATTTTAAGAGAAAGGTGGTTTATCACAATGACCCTGCTGTTACTGCGAAAAAATGGGAGGATGAAGGGGCACAGTATCTCCACGTGGTGGACCTTGACGGGGCATGCCTTGGAGCTCCTGCGAATATGGAGGCGGTGGAGGCAATATTGTCTGCCGTGAAAGTGCCGGTGCAGTTTGGCGGGGGGATAAGGACGCTGGAGACGATTGAGCATGCGCTGGGAAAAGGGGTAAGCCGGGTGATACTCGGCACGAGGGCGTTTCAGTCGCCTCAGTTTGTTCGGGATGCAGTTGCTGAGTTTGGGGAGAAAATAGCCGTTGCAATAGATTCTTATTCTTACCGGATGGCGGTGGAGGGCTGGGAGAATATTACCGAGACCAGCGTTCTCGATTTTGCTGTTCTTATTGAAAAACAGGGTGTCAAGACCATTATCTTTACTGATATTAAGAAAAATGGGGCGCTTGGGGGCCCGAATGTCTCCGCTATCAAGGAAATGCTTTATGCCGTAAATGTCCCGCTGATTGCTTCGGGCGGGGTTTCGACTCTTGACGATATTAGGGCCCTCAAGGGGCTTGGTGGCAAAAGGATTGCCGCCCTTATTATCGGAAAGGCGCTGTATACCGGGGATATAAGTCTGAAGGAGGCAATTGAGGTTTCTAAATGAGCCCAGCACCTATTTTTCAAAGTATAGTAAAGTATAAAACTTTTAGCTCGATGAATCGAGCAACTACAATAAGTTACG
>CBDUUU010000114.1:0-3452 GCA_965370485.1 uncultured bacterium | reverse complement strand
AGCAGGGCGCATGCGGCAATTTGTCCGATGTATCTGGGGGTAAAGGCGGTCATTGCCAAATCTATAGAGAGGATTCATCGCGCCAATCTTATAAATTTTGGGATTCTGCCTCTTGTCTTTGAAAGGGCCGATGACTATGGAGGTCTTGAGGAAGGAGACGAGGTTGAGATTCCCGGGGTGAGTGATATGGCAAAGGGCGGGGGGCTTATATTGAAAAATAAGACCAGGGACATCGAGATAAAACTGAATTGCGAATTTACCGAAAAAGAGCTGGATATAATTCAGGCAGGAGGATTGTTGAATTTTTTAAGATGAAAACCAACGGCAGTTATATTGAAATGAGGAACGGAGGGCTTATTGTTCCCGATGAGCCTGTTATCCCGTTTATTGAGGGTGATGGTATAGGGCCTGATATCTGGAGGGCGGCATCCAGTGTTCTTGATGCCGCTGTCAGGAAGGCGTATGACGGCAGGCGGCAGCTCGTATGGAAAGAGGTTCTTGCTGGGGGAAAGGGGCATAAAATCAGCGGCAGCTGGCTGCCGGATGAGACAATAGAGACCTTTCGAAGGTGTCTGGTGGGAATCAAAGGTCCCCTTGCTACGCCTGTTGGGGGAGGGATAAGAAGCCTTAATGTAGCTCTTCGGCAGGTCCTTGACCTATATGTGTGCCTGAGGCCCGTGCGATATTCTCCCGGGATACCTTCCCCTGTCAGTCATCCGGAAGATGTAGATATGGTTGTTTTCAGGGAAAACACAGAGGATGTTTATGCGGGGTATGAGCTTGAGGAGGGCACAGAAGAGGCGCGTGAGCTAATCAAGTTCTGCAAGGATAGATTCAACTGGTCTATCCGTCCTGACTCAGGCATCGGGCTAAAGCCCATCAGCGAAAGTGGAAGCAAGAGGCTTATAAGGGCGGCTCTCGATTACGCGGTAGAAAACAACCGAAGGAGCGTTACGCTCGTTCACAAGGGAAATATCCAGAAATTTACCGAAGGGGCATTCCGAAAATGGGGTTATGAACTTGCTAAAGAGGAATATGCCGATAAGGTTGTAATCAAAGATACAATCGCTGATATCTTTTTCCAGCAGGTGCTTACCCGCCCGAAGGAGTTTGATGTCATCGCCACTATGAATCTGAATGGCGATTATATATCGGATGCCTTAGCCGCCCAGGTTGGGGGCGTTGGCATTGCCCCCGGAGGTAATATTAATTATACGAGCGGGCATGCCCTGTTTGAGGCAACCCACGGCACTGCCCCCAAATATGCCGGCCAGGACAAGGTAAATCCCGGCTCTCTCCTGCTCTCCGGCGAGATGCTCTTAAGATACATAGGCTGGGAGGAAGCGGCGGATTTAATAATCTATGGATTTAGTAAGACGATTCAGGACAGGACTGTAACATATGACCTTGAGAGACTGATGCCGGGGGCAACTCTCCTGAAATGCTCTGAGTTCGCCGATGCCATCATAAAAAACCTGTTGACATGCGGCTTGTAATGTTTGCAAATGAGGATATAATTTAATAGTGTAGGAATTTCCTTCCGAAGGTGCGCTAATTCAATTTATGATTGGCCTTTGGGGTTGTGAAAGCAAAGATGAGTGATAGGGAAGCTGAGATATTGGAGGGAACTGTGGCGCTTTTGAGAAAGCATCTCAGCCCTTCAAGGATAATTCACTTTGGTTCGAGGGCAAGGAATATCAACGGCAAACATTCCGACTTTGATTTCGCTGTTGACTGCAGAGTGCCGGAGATTTCCATACAGAGAGAGATAAAAGAAGACATAGAGGGAATAAGCGGTTTGTATAAAGTCGATGTTGTTTATATGCCGTCGGTTGATGATGCGTTTAAGGATATAATTCTGAAAACCGGGAAGGTAGTCTATGAAAGAGGAGATTGATTACGCCCTTAGCAAGTTAGAAAGCGCGCTTGTAAAACTGAAAGAGGGAGTGTGTTCTGCGGGGGATGAGCTAGAGAAAGATGGTGTAATCCAGAGATTTGAGTTTACCTTCGAACTTCTCTGGAAAACACTAAGATTATTTCTTCGAAATAGCGGGATAGATACAAAGACACCGAAGGAGAGTTTGAAGGAGGCATTTAGAATAGAGTGGATAAAAGAGGAAAAGACTTTTCTGGATATGCTGGAAGATAGAAACAAAACCTCTCATATTTATGATAAGGAAACCTCAGAGGAAATATTCGAAAGGATTAAAGATAATTATACTCAGGTTATTGAGGAAGTTCTAAAAAAATTGAAAAATGTGCGCCTGTAGCTCAGCTGGATAGAGCGTTTGGTTGCGGACCAAAAGGTCGCCCGTTCGAGTCGGGCCAGGCGTGCCACATTTTTTCCGCCCTGCTTACTCCCGCGCCATCTTTTCGCCGCATTTGGGGCAGTGGACAGAATAGCATGGCGCCCCTGCCTGATGCGAAACCTTTGCTCCGCAGTTAGGGCAGATGCAGTTGCCGCTGGGGCCTGCACCCGGGCGGTTGCCGCCCATTCTGCCTCGTCCTGCTCCTCCTCGCCCCATACCTCTTCCTGTTCCCGGACCCTGTCCGGAAGGACCTGTTCCATCACCAAGTGGCATAGTAATCACCTCCTCTTTGGATTATTTTGGCGGTATACCAAACTTTGAATCTACACTTGGGCCCTGTGTAGGCTTGAACTCGCCCCTTTTATATTTCTCTGCCGCTTCCCGGATGGTATCTGTAACCCCGGTAATGACCTCTATCTCTGCCGATTGCAGGGTTCGGAAGGCATTAGGCCCGACGTTGCCGGTAAGCACTGCCTTTACTCCTTTCTCTGCAATGAGCTGGGCGGACTGAATCCCTGCGCCGCCCATTGCCTCAGCGTTCGTATTCTGCACTGCCTCGAATGTTAAGGTATCGGTATCTACGATGAGAAAATACCGGCATCTGCCGAAGCGTGGGTCAACTCTGGAATCCAGATTGTCGCCATCGGAAGTAATACAAATCTTCATAGTTTCTCCTTTAAATTTTCCTCGTCAGGATGGTCGCATTCGGCCTTTTCTAAACCATAGCCCCTTCCTGAACCCGGCTTACATAAACTTTCGCCGCCCTCCAGCGTTCCACTCCGGAGCTTCTCCATTACCTCGTCAATTGCCCCGCTTATACCCACAATTGTCTGTATGCCAAGTTCGTTAAAGAATCCTACTGCCCGCATACCCATACCGCCGCAGATTATGTATTGGACATCCTGCTGATGCAAAAACTGAGGTATGAGCCCCGGTTGGTGACCGGGGTTGTCGATAATCTCCCTCCCGGTTATTTTGCCATTTTCAATGTTTACAATAGTAAACGATGGACAGCGGCCAAAGTGAGGAGATACAAAACCGCCGTCTGTAGAGATTGCTACTTTCAAAATCAGACTCCTTTGCTGCATGGGTGGGGACAGAACTGCCTGTCCCCACCCGTTTTTTCCTTAGTCTCCTGAGGCC
>CBDUUU010000113.1:0-3464 GCA_965370485.1 uncultured bacterium | reverse complement strand
GAAAAACACAGGTAAGGACAAGAACAAAAAGGCAGAGAGAGAGCTTTGTCGCCAGAAATTTATCGACTGTAAGGTTGTATGGATTGCCTGCGCAGGCTAAATTTTGAGCGAGCTCTGACTTTAATGCCCCAAGTTTTTTCAAATGTCCACCCTTGCAATTTTCCTGATGAGTAGCGCCCCGCTTACCTCAAGAATGGCCGCTGCTACAAGCATCAATTGCCCGATATGTGTGGTAAAGAGAGGCTTGATGAGCTCAGGAGACAGAAAAGTGAGAACCACCCCAAGCACAATTGGAAGCAGGCCCACCACAACAGCCTGCATCCTTCCCTGAGAGGTCAGGACAGCCATTCTTTCCTGGAGCCTGTGCCTTTCCCTTATTGTAACGGAAAGTCTCTCAAAGACCTCTGCAAGATTCCCGCCGGTTCTGCGGGCAACAAGGATTGAGGTAACCATAAGCTGCAGCTGCCTGCTGTCTACTTTACCTGCGAGATTGGAGAGGGCATCTTCAAGGCGGACGCCCATTCTGTATTGTCCTATAGCCTGCGCAAATTCATCCGACACAGGCGAGGGGCACTGTGAACTTGCCCTTTCAAGTGACTGCGCCAGGCTAAGGCCTGCCCTCAGGCAATTTCTCATCATCGTAAGGGCATCAGGGAATGCATCTTCGAATCTGCGAAGATACCGGGTCCTTGCGAGTGCGTTTAAGGTCCCCTGAAGGAAATTTATTAAAAAAAATGAGAAGAGTCCCGCTGAGATACCCGCAAGCACTGCTATCATCTAAATATACCTCTGTCTATCTCCTTCCTGCGCTCGATAAATCTTGGAATAAACCCTGTGGGGGCAAACTGTCCCTCTTCCTCCTTAAAGGCAAAGATGTCCTGAAGGGTGATGACCTCCCCTTCCATCCCGGTTATTTCGCTTATGCAAGAGAGTCTCCTTTTCCCGTCATCATACCTTGAGATATGAATGATAATCTGGATGGCGGAGGCAATTTGCTCCCTGATGGCACGGGATGGCAGGTCAATCCCGCTCATCAACACCATTGTCTCAAGCCGGGACAGGCTGTCTCTGGGTGAGTTGGCATGGACAGTTGTTATGGAGCCATCGTGACCCGTATTCATTGCCTGCAGCATATCGAGCGCTTCCTCACCGCGGCATTCGCCGATGATAATACGGTCAGGCCGCATTCTGAGTGCGTTGCGGACCAGGTCGCGGATGGTTATCTTCCCGCGTCCCTCGATGTTTGGAGGCCTGCTCTCAAGCCTGACAACATGTCCCTGGGGAAGATTAAGCTCAGCGGCATCCTCGATTGTGATTATCCGCTCGTTTTCATCCAAAGCTCCCGCAAGAATATTGAGAAGGGTTGTCTTGCCGGAGCCTGTCCCCCCTGAGATTATAATGTTGCAATGTGCCTCTACGCATATGCGTAGAAACTCGCCTATCCGGGTACTGATTGAGCCCAGCTTCACCAGCTCCTCCGCGGTTGAGAGATGACTCCGGAACCTTCTGATTGTGAGAGTCGGGCCGGAAAGCGTAAGCGGGGCAATTATGGCATTTACGCGTGAGCCGTCCTTCAGCCGCGCATCGACCAGAGGCACACTCTCATCAATCCTGCGGCCAAGCGGGGCGATAATTTTTTCGATTACCGAGAGGACCTGCTCATCGCTTATGAATTTGCAGGCAGTCAACTCAAGTTTTCCGTCCCGCTCGATGTATACACAATCCTTGCCGTTTACCATAATCTCTGTGACAGACGGGTCATGCAGAAAATCCTCCAGGGGCCCGAGCCCGAGTGTCTCATTCAGGAGCTCTTTAATCAGCCTATCCCGGCCGGTCTTTGGGGGAAGAGACTCAGTGATTCCGGCTAAAATATTCTCAATCGCCTCAACCACCTTTTTTTCCAATTGTTCCGGCGGGGTCTTGCTGAAATTTATTTCTTTAAGTAAGGGCTCGCATAGTAATTTTTCGCGAATCTGCGTCTTTAATTTGAGAAAGGGGTTCTCTATCGTAGCGGCTTCATCGCTTATTTCGAGATTAAAACTTCCAATCTGAATTGTGTTCCCGGGGGCAATCGGCATCTCTCCCGCAATCTTACTCTGGTCGAGAAACGTCCCGTTTGTGCTGCCGAGGTCGCGCAGGAAATAACTGCTCCCCTTGAGGTATATCTGAGCGTGGTGGCGGGAGACATTTTCCTTCGGGAGGACGATTGTATTGTCATCATCTCTTCCTATGGTTATTGTCTGCCCTTCGAGTTCAACAGAAAGGTTTATATCATCAGCAGTGAGTTTCAACGGGAAAGCGCCTTTCTTAAATAGTCAAAGTCTATGACAGGCAGCTCCTTTATCTCTCTGTCGTCCGGATGCCGCAGTGAGAGTGTGATGGCGCTGTGTGCCTGTGCGAAGACTATTAACTCTGCCTCCTCAGGACTTACAAGAAGCGTGAGCGATGAGTAACCGCGTCTGCCCGAGGCAGGTCCAAAGGATAGCGGCTCGGCCATTCCCGGCTCGAGTCCCCTCCCAATCACGGTGACATCCTGCAGAAGCACCGCGGTAAATTCTGCCGGTCCTTCAGGAGTTTTGCCCAGCGCAAATGTCCCGAGAATATCAACATGGTCACCCTGAGAGACCATCCCTGCGACACTGCTCAGCTCGTCCACCCCGATTGTGATTGCCCTTTTGCCCTTGATGATGACATCTGATAACGGTTTGGCTGCCTCGATCTCGAAGTCAGACCATAGAAGAGGGGCACCTGCCCCGGCGCGATTTTTGATGTTCTGGTCCAAAATTAGTTCAAAATCCTCTGCAAGGATAAACTGCCTGTGAAGAAACTTGCGGGGCATCTTGCGGGAGGCGACCATTGCCTTGCTGACCGGTGTGCCCCGCCGGATGTCCTTTTTTGCGACAATAATCCTTACAGAGTCCTCTCTGATTTTGGCAGGCCCTCCGGCACCTGTTAAATAAGAACGGGTAAGTACTATTGCCAGAATCCCGAAGGCTACTGAGATAACAAGGGCAAGTCTCGTTTTCATAGGCCACCTCCTGAAATGTGTGTAACTATAATTGTGGTTGTCTGCTCTTCCCTCTCAAGCTGGAGAAGACATGATTTCTCTGCGCGCCTGAAGATGGTTACCTCAGGGTCGAGAGAAACCTGCTCCCAGCCCTTCTCCTTCATCCGGACCTCATAATATCTGAGGATGGATGATGGACGGGCACTTGTCTCATAGACAAAGATGGCGGACAGATTCTTCCCTGTAAGTTCGAAGAGCTTCTCGCTGAGGGGGTGATACGTGATACCCCTTACCTGTTCGCTTTTATTGCTGCCGCTGTCCCGAGTGAGCTCAAAGTTTAATCCTGTGCCGGACGAAAAGTCCTTCTTGATAAGAGAAAACAGCCCTGCCTCAAGCCCGCCGATACTCAGCCGGTATGCGTCATTCTTCCGGCTATGACTGTGTAACCAGCAGGGTA
>CBDUUU010000112.1:0-3539 GCA_965370485.1 uncultured bacterium | reverse complement strand
TTTGAACAGGTGCAGGGGCTGTGGGATAAGGCAGGATTCTCCCGAAAGGATTGAGGCGGCGATGTTACATACTATGAGCCGGCTGGCAGGGGAGGGCAATGTCTATTATTCCCGCAGTGGATTAATTTCGAAGACCTGTGAGCTTTTAGAAGTAGAAAAAACAGGCCTATCAGACATAATAGATGAACTCTCTTATGAAAATAAGCTGGTTGTCGACAAGGAAGAAAGGGTGTATATTCCCTTTCTTCATACCTCGGAGGTTGGTTGTTCCGAGAGATTAACCTGCCTGCGAAAAAGCAAGTTATTCGAGAAACACATTGCCCCCGAGCCTGTGACTGAGTGGGCGGAGAAAAGGCTGAATGTTACTCTTTCTCCCCTTCAGAGAAGGTGCCTCATTACCGCCCTGCGGGAGAAGGTAATGGTTATCACAGGGGGGCCCGGCACAGGCAAGACCACGCTCATTAATGCCGTCCTTCAGGTGTTCAAGTACATCCTGAAGATGAAGGTAGCCCTTTGCGCCCCTACGGGGCGGGCCGCCAAGAGAATGACGGAAGTTTGCAATGAGAAGGCAAAGACAATTCATCGATTGCTTGAGTATAGTTACAAGAAGGGAGGATTTCAGAAAGACGAAAAAAATCCCCTTTCTGCGGATGTGGTTATAGTGGATGAGGCATCTATGCTCGATATAGCTCTTATGAATCATCTCCTGAAGGCAATCCCGCCGGGGGCAAGATTCGTGATTGTCGGGGATATAAATCAACTCCCTTCGGTTGGCCCCGGCTCTGTCCTTGCCGATATTATAAACTCCGGGGTTTTCCCTGTTGTCCGGATGAGAGAGATATTCAGACAGGCCAGAAGCAGCATGATTATTGTTAATGCCCACCGAATAAATGACGGGCAGTTTCCCTACTTGAAGGAGGCATCGGATTTTCATTTTATAGAGGAGGCTGACCCGGAGAAGGCATCCGAAAGAATTATTCGGCTCTGTACGGAGGAGCTGCCCCTCAGGTTCAAATTTCACGCCTCGGATGACATACAGGTTCTAACCCCGATGCATAGAGGTGAGGTTGGGGTAGAAAATCTCAATGCGCGACTTCGGGAGGTTATCAATCCGGGAGGGCAGGAGGTCTCAAGAGGGAGCAGGACATTCAGGGTTATGGACAAGGTTATGCAGATACGGAATAACTACGAAAAGGATGTCTATAACGGCGACATAGGCAAGATTGTCGGGATGGAGGAAGAGAAACTGTTTATAAATTACGATGGCATTGTCAGACCCTATGGGCTCGATGAGCTGGACCAGCTCGTCCATGCCTATGCCATCTCCGTCCATAAATCGCAGGGGAATGAATATCCGGTTGTCATACTGCCTGTTATGAGCCAGCATTATGTCCTTCTGCAAAGAAATCTGCTCTATACAGGGGTAACCCGGGCAAAGAAACTGGTAGTTCTTGTGGGGACGAAAAAGGCTGTCTGGATTGCTATCAAGAATAACAAGTCACAGAAAAGATACTCTTATCTTTGTGAGAGGCTTAAGAAATCAAAGCGGCTATCTTGAATAGAACTCTACAACCTGCGACAGCTCTACCTTGTTTGGCACATCTGAGATATCCCCAATCCCCGTGAAGACCCCCGAGAGTTTATCCGCATCTGCCTTGACATAGGGGACATCCGGTCTGTCACCTTTGCGCTCGACTGCCTCCTTGACCCTGACAAACTCCCTTGCCTTCTCCGTGAGGGTGATCTTTGAGCCGGGCTTTACTATGCAGGAGGGGATATCTACCTTTTCCCCATTTATGAGGATATGTCCGTGACCCACCAACTGGCGCCCGTCAAGGATGTTTGTGGCAAAACCCAGCCGGTATACAACGTTGTCGAGGCGGCTTTCCAGGAGCGTAAGGAAGACATTCCCTGCAGCTCCCCTCTTGTGGGAGGCAAGCTCGAAAAATCTTCGAAACGGCCTCTCCCTCATCACGTAGGTGTTTTTTAGTTTTTGCTTCTCAAGCAGTTGTTTGCCGTAGTCAGAGGACTTTCTTGCTCTCCGGGTCACTTTCCTGCTGCCGGCAGGGTATGGCCTTTTCTTCGATGGGCACTTCGGGTTGTCATAGAGACAATACCCTACTCTTCTACAAAGTTTATGCCTTGCCCCTTTAACAGTATCCATATCGATGCAATTTTACCACCCCTGCCATTTTGATGCAAGGAGAAAATTTTTTTGACAGTTTTGACGTTTGACAAATTGATAGTTTCGTCTATACTGGAGCTATATAATGAGGGTTTTTAAATGGGTGCTTTAGAGGCATTATATGAGGAGATGAAGGATTGTCGGAGGTGCGCTCTGTCACAGGGCCGAACCAACCTTGTCTTTGGCGCCGGGAGTGAAAACGCCGATGTTATGTTTGTCGGGGAGGCCCCGGGCTACTATGAAGATAAGGAGGGTAAGCCGTTTGTGGGGGCGGCCGGTAAGCTGCTGACGGGACTTCTGGAGGGAATAGGGCTCAAGCGCTCTGACATATACATCGCCAATATCCTCAAATGCCGCCCGCCGGGCAACCGTGACCCCGAGGATGAAGAGATTGCCGCCTGCAAGCCCTTTCTCTACCGGCAGATGGAGATAATCAAGCCAAAGGTAATCTGCACACTCGGCAACTTCGCTACGCGTGCCATTTTCGAGAGGCAGGTTTCTATCAGCAAGGTGAGAGGCACTGTCACCCAGGTGAGGGACTATTTTGTCTTCCCCCTTTACCATCCGGCGGTTGCCCTTCATAGAGGGGGAATGCTTGAGCCGCTCAGGGAGGATTTTGGAAAGTTAAGAGATTTCCTTGCCGATATCCCCGAACCAAAGCCTCCGGAGAGAAAGCCTCAACAGCTCAGCCTGTTTGATATGACTTAATCACATTTAAGTGAGGTTTCAGTAGTGGAAACCCTGAAGTTATCAGATATCTTTAGTGAGATTGCCGATATCCTGGAGATAAACGGCGATAATGCCTTTAAGGTGCGTGCATATAGGAAGGCTTCACAGGCAATCGGCGTGCTTCCTGAGGGCACGAAAAAGGAGGAATTAATATCTCTGCCCGGCATTGGCAGGGGTATTGCAAAGAAGATTGAGGAGTTTTCCGAGACTGGAGGAATTGGTTATTACCAGGAGATACGAAAGACATTGCCGGAGGGGGTTATGGGGCTCCTGAAAATCCCCAACGTTGGCCCGAAGACCGTCTCTGCCCTTTATAATGAGCTTGGCATAGGGAGCACAGTGGAGTTAGAAAAGGCTCTCAGGCAGCGCAGTGTCAGGGCGCTTTCCGGAATGGGGGAGAAGAGGGAAGAAAACATACTTAAGGGGCTAAGGCTGCTGAGAGAGGGAGGGGAGGATAGGGTGCTCCTTGGGGTTGCTCTTCCCTTTGCGCAGTTGATAATAAAAAGACTGAGCAGGCTGAAGGAGGTTCGCAAAATTAGCATGGCGGGGAGCCTGCGCAGAATGAGGGAGACTATCGGCGATGTCGATATTCTTGCTGCCTCTGCCAGCCCTCAGAAGATTATGG
>CBDUUU010000111.1:0-3557 GCA_965370485.1 uncultured bacterium | reverse complement strand
TCTCTCTCCCCAAGCCCTGCCCCAATCTTTCTCTGCAGGGGAAACCTCCTCCTGCCGGCATCAACCACACGCTCAACCCTGACCGATTTCACCTCCCTGCAGACCCCGGTAAGGCAGAGCGGGAGGTAGTCCATTACAAAGCCGGGATTAACACCCGTGCCTAAAACCGAGACACCGCTTTTCCTGGCAAGTTTATCTATTTTTCCGGCAAGAGCGGCATTCTTAAAATATGGAAAGGAAAGCTCCTCAGCGGAAGATACAAGATTTATTCCATAAGATAAAACCTCCTCAATCTGGGAAAATACCCGGCAGAGTTGTGAACCCGTTGTGTGAATGACTACATCGGCTTTTGTTTTCGATAAGAGTCTCTCAGCATCCCCGCTTACCTTAACCCCGAGCGGCTTGCCTGCCCCGATAATCCCTCCTATGTCTTTACCCGCCTTCTTCGGGTCAATATCCACTGCCCCAACTATTTTCATACCTTTTCTGGCAAGAACCAACCTTGCCGCCCCTGCGCCTATCTCCCCCAGACCGTAGTGGATAACCTTAATCATTAAAACTCCCATTTTCCACCTGATAAATCAGGCAACTACACTCCAAAAAATTTCGTGGTGCCGATGTAGTTGCCTCATTCATGAGGCACTTTTTAGCCTGATAAATCAGGCAACTACAAGCCTCCCTTATGGTGCCGAAGGAGGGATTCGAACCCTCACAGGCGTAAGCCCACATGGCCCTGAACCATGCGTGTCTGCCAATTTCACCACTTCGGCTACTCTCCCATCTGCAATGCCCCGCACACCGCATCGGCTACATTGTTCAAGTGGTCACCTATCTTCTCAAGGTTACTAACAACATTTAAAAATACAACCCCGGAGATGACAAAGCATTTTCCGGTGCGTAACCTCTGGATATGATTCTCTCTTAGCTTTATCGCAAGCTCATTTATAAGACTTTCCTTCTCCCACACCGTTCTTCCGATGCGGGCATCATTCTCCTGAAGGGCATTAATCGCCTGCGCCGTCATCTCATCTATGCCGGTAAACATATCCCTTACCTCTTTAATCGCATCTTCGCTAAAGGCAAGTCTTTCTGCCTGTCTGCGCTCAGCGGCTTCTACCAGATTCTCAGACAAATCCCCAATACGCTCTATATCGTTTACCGCATGCATAAGCGCAGGAATGGCCTCTGATTCCTCCTCATCAAGACGCCTGCGTGACAGCTCCACAAGATACTCTGTAATGTCATGCTGAAGGCCATCCACCATCTCCTCTGTTTGCGAAAACTTCCCAGGCACAGGCTTATTTTCGAAGAAGCAGTTCATTCCGTCCCGAACCATCCCTCTGGTTATCCCTGCCATCCTTGCAAGCTCCAGCCTCGCCTGCTGAATAGCAACGGACGGCGTGTTTAAAAGATGACGCTCTAAAAATTTCGGCCCTGCCTCATCAAAAACCTCTTTCCCCGGCACAATCTTTTTTACAAGCTCTGAAAACGGCCTGATAAAAGGAAAAAAAACAATGGTGTTAATACAATTAAAAAAGAGATGGGCATTTGCAACCTGCCTGCCAATAGAGACAGCCGTGTGGCGAATCAACTCTGTATATAAGGATAAGGCCGACAGAAAAACAAACACACCTGTGGCATTAAAAAGAACATGTGCCACTGCGGTGCGTTTGGCAGAGACAGAGCCTCCGATGCTTGCAAGAGCCGCGGTTATGCAGGTGCCGATATTATCCCCCAGGACAAGCGCTATGGCGCCGTAGAGGTCTACCAGCCCCCCCATTGCAAGGGCCATGGTCAGCCCAATGGTCGCACTGCTGCTTTGAATGAGCATCGTAACAACCATCCCGGCAAGAACACCAAGAAGCGGGTTTCGGCTCATATTAATAAAGATACCCTTGACAGCCTCGCTTTCTCCCAGAAAACGGGTGGTATCGGTCATAATCGTAAGCCCGAGGAATAAAATCCCGAACCCCAGCAGCGTCCTGCCGACATTCTTGATAATACGCCGCCTTCCAAATAATGACAGGGCAAGCCCAATGCCAATAGCAGGCAAGGCATATTCATTTACCCGAAAGGCAATTATCTGCGCAGTGACGGTCGTACCGATATTTGCCCCCATCACAACGCCAATTGAATTGAGAAAACTGAGCAGTCCTGCATTCACAAACCCGACTGCCATTACTGTAGTGGCAGAGCTGCTCTGTATAATAGCAGTAGTGCAGGCGCCTGTGAAAATCCCTGCCAGGGGGTTTTTTGTAATGGTCTGCAGGATACGGCGCAATCTTGCCCCTGCCGTCCCCTGGAGACCCTCGCCCATAATGTGAATACCATAGATAAAGAGTCCGAGGCCCCCAATAATGCCGAAAATAACCTCTCTTAGCAAAATAGCGCCTCCTTCAAAGGCATTTTATCGCCGACCCGGAACAATGGCTGTCTTCATCCCTCTGTGAGCGCACATATCTTCGAGAGCCTCGCCCAACCCGGACAGTGGCAGCTCTCTGGTAATCAGCAAATCAGACAGTATCCTGCCCCTGCTAATCAAATCAAGGGCACACTCGACAAAATATGGGGTATGGTGAAAAACCCCCTTTAAGGTAAGCTCGCAGTAGTGAACCCGCTCGGTATCAAGACTGACCTGACTTTTAGGGGGGCAGCCCCCAAAGAAACAAACCGTCCCGCCCTTTCTCGCCATACCTATTGCCGCCTCCCACACTGCCGGAATACCAGAGGCATCGATGGCAACATCCACCCCCCGGCTTTTGCCGGTAAAGTCTCTTACAGTCCGGACAAACTCAGGCTCTGCGGCATCGACTATCACTTCTGCCCCACATCCCTTTGCAGCCCGGAGCCTCTCATCTTCAATATCCAGGACAACGGCGCGTGCCCCTTTTAGCCTCACAACCTGAAGGAATAGTAATCCAATGGGCCCTGCCCCGCTTATAGCCACAGAGGTGCCCGGGCAGATGGGCAGCTTACTCACCCCATTGAGGACGCAGGCAAGCGGCTCCACCAGAGCGGCATCCCTCAAAGACACACCGTCGGCAACCCGATGAAGATTATGCAGGACAATGCGCAGGGGTATTTTAATATACTCGGCATATGCCCCATTAATAAAAAGCAAGTCCTCGCACAAATTATATTCAGCTCTCTTACAGTGAAAACAACTCATACAGGGGGCGGAATTAGCTGAGACCACCCTGTCCCCCTCCCTGAAGCCCTTAACCCCAGCGCCCGCCTGCGCAATAACACCTGCAAACTCATGCCCGAAGGGCGAAGGCAGTTTTATCATCCGCGGATGGCCGCCGCGCAGATACACCTTTGCATCGGTCCCGCAGGTGAGAGCGGTATCAATCTTGATAAGCACCTCTCCCGCGTGCACCTCGGGGATATCTACCTCCTCCAGGCGAACATCACGCGCACCATAAAGAAGAGCAGACTTCATTATAAACAGTAATATATCCTATCTGACCAGGGCTGTCAATAAAGGGAATTAAGGCAAGAAGGAAGTAAATTGAAGAGCCGCTGCATATCTCGTATAATATGGTTATGATTCTTGG
>CBDUUU010000110.1:0-3585 GCA_965370485.1 uncultured bacterium | reverse complement strand
CACCTTTGACTTCCAGATGGTTGTGTGGTCGGGTAAATCCTTCTCCCTTTGCTGAGCAAAGCGGTCTGTCATACCGGCAATATAATCGCACACTACCCGTTCCTTCTTCTCTTCCCTCAATCTGGATTGCGCCCCGGCAGGCAGCAATTTCGGCAGATTGCAGTAGGCGGTAAAGAGCCTCTTTATTATACGGCGCGCCTTCCCGGACATCTCTATTATATGAGAATGAGAATAGAGGTTTTTCTGAAGAAAATCCCTCAGCGCACTATTCCCTGCCTTCATCTCAGAGCTGAAATCAACAATGGCAACATCCATATTCCTCACATCTTCAACGCTGCCAATTCCGTTCTTTACCAGATTCTCCTCAGTCTGCCTTAATGCATCCCTCACCTGGGTATCTATCAGGCTGCGAACCGCCGCATACATCCTGCGCTCCTCTTCGATATCAGGATAGTCCCTCTCTACAGATTTATATAACTCATTCCACAGCCCTATACGGCTAAGACTTTTTAGGTCGATAAGACCGGAGGTAAGCCCGTCATCGAGGTCATGGCTTGTATAGGCAATCTCATCTGCAATGCTTATCACCTGCGCCTCGAGGGTTGGCGCCCCGGGAATCTGGAAACCCCAAAGTTGCGGCCTGTCATAGGGAGTATTATGCTTGATAATGCCTTCCCTCACCTCCTGGGTGAGGTTTAATCCCGGAAAGGCAGGATACCTCTTCTCCAGCTTATCAACCACTCTCAGGCCCTGCCTGTTATGCTCAAAGCCCCCATCGTCTTTCATTAATTCATTGAGGGCCCCCTCCCCTGCATGTCCAAACGGGGTGTGTCCTAAATCATGCGCCAGGGAGATTGCAGATATAAGATCCTCATTCAGCCGAAGGGCCCGCCCAATAGAGGAGGAAATCTGAGAGACCTCAATGGTATGGGTCAGGCGGGTGCGAAAGTAGTCGCCTTCGTGATTAACGAATACCTGAGTCTTGTACTCAAGCCGCCGAAAGGCTGTGGAGTGGATGATGCGGTCCCTGTCCCGCTGGAACGGACTACGATAATCGTGCTCTCTCTCTTCATAAACCCTGCCCCCGCTCTCGCAGCTCCTCATCCCGTATGGAGCAAGGACAGCCTTCTCCTGTCTCTCCCACTCAGTCCTCTTCAGCATCTGCCCGGGGCTCGGCACCCTCTGTAGGGCCCCCCTGCTCAACCTGCCGGGGAACTGCACCCGGAGTAGGAATCTTCCTGCAAAACTCAACCACAGACCTCAATGCCGGCGACTGAATCTCCTTCCCAAGAAGAGGGTATGTCAAAAACATAACAGTCGCAATCCCCAAAAGGACACAGAGCACAAACAACGCTGTAACAGCAGGGCTCTCACTTGCCGCCGTCTGCCTTACCCTGGTTTTTCGCGGCAGAACCGGCGGAGGAGGAGCTTTGTTTATCTCTACCTTAGATACAGGCTTTGCATCGGGTCTCTTCTCAGCCACCTCAGGCTTAATCCTCAGCGGACCGGCAAGCTTTCTATCATCCTCAGCCTTTCCCTCACCTTTGCTTTTTTCGCTTTTTTCAATACCAACCATCACTCACCCCCAGGCTCATTTACTCGCCTTTACTACATCATACATTTTAATATTCTTGAGATCGGCATCACCTGTGACCTCTGCTACCACCATCATATAATCTATTCCTTCAACATCGATTTTTCCAACGACCTTGCCGCCGCGCGAAACAGAAAAAATCAGATTAGGCTTAATGGGGGGCAAATTTTTTACACTAATCGTCAAAAATCCCACAGGGGCGCTCAGTATCTTACCCTCAATATATGGCAGCTCACACCTTCCCTCCTCCGCATCTATGGCAATGTCATCACCAGGCTTCAAGCTGCCAAGGCCCTCCTTATCCTTCACCTTTACCACCATAACCGTATTATAAATGTTTTGAAACCTTGCTATCGCAACGACCTCTTCCTCCCTGTGAATAAATATCTCATTTCCTATGCAGTTTAAAAAGGCCCCGGTCAGTTTAAGATTCAAAAGACCAGACTCATGAATGCTCACAATTTCACCGGAAATTATCTCCGGGGCCCCTTCGGTTCCCCGAAGACCAACCTCAGAGGTAATCTTCCTGAGAGCAACCAGCTCACGCTGCGCCTCATGAAGCTTCCCCTTACAAGCTGCCATTCCACGCTCAAGTACGTCTATCCTCTGCTCAGTCTTTTTTACTGCCGCGGTAAGTATCCCTATCTTTTCCTTTCGTTCACCCAGTTCCTTCCGAAGCCCGGCAACCCTTTCATTGGCGGATTTCAACCTCCTCCTTAAATCAGCCGTTTTCTCCTTCTCGGCGGCAAGCTGCGCTTCGAGTTTATCTCTGGTCCGTTCAGTTTCTCTTAGCTTCTCCTGAGTCTGCTGCAAACTTTCCTCCAGCGCCCGTATCCTTTCTGCCTTATTCTCAACCAGGTCAGCCACCTTCACCGAGGCAATGAAAGAAACAACCGCCAGAACAAAAGCCAGTGCTATACAAGTCTTTGCTATTTTACTCATCTTTCTCTCCCTACCTAATTATACCATATTGTCCATAAAGGTCAAGTAGAAAATTTATCTCCGTTAAAGGCCACAGGGTTATATTCTGTTCATGGGCAAGCAGCCGCGCGTCATCCTCTATTCCATCAAGGCAGATGAACACCCTTCTTGCCAAAGCACCACTCATCTTTTTAGTTCTTTCAACAAAGGCGCGGACGGTTGACTCCGTCACCACTTTTTCTTCGAGTGAAATAGCCCAGCACCTTTTACCAAAGCAGGCGGCAATGGCAACCTCAACCCCCTTGATAACCTTTCCCTCAAGGCTTGTAAACTTCGGTAACCTCATAGCCCTGCCATTAAGCTCCACGACCTCATTTCTGAATGAGCCAATAAGCTGCCGCATCCTGGTAAGGGCATCCTTCTTCCTTTCATTATAGAACGAGGAAAGAAGTGTATTGACCCTTTCCCTGAATACATCTCTCATTGGTAATATATCCAATGAATTCTCCCGGATGGTATATACGTTATTCAACCAGAATCTATAAGAGGGGTCCTGAAACACGTAAACCTTGCCACACCTGCGAAGGATATCAGAGGCGGCTAACCTGTCAAGCTTTCTGGCGGCATAGGCAACAGTCTTGCCCGTTGCCCTGGCTATATCTTCAGACCTTTTGGCCCCGCCTGCCACCAAAAGCAAGATGGCATTCTCCTGCTCGCCCACATCGGACAGATTCAAAAAATGCTGATATATGAGACTATCCGCATCAAAAAACTGCTCTGTTATTGCCTGGCAGACTGCATCCTGAGTATCCTCCCTGAGGCAGCGGCAAATTCTGTCCAGATAAAATGGATGCCCGCCTGTCACATAGACCAAAAACTCCTTGTGGGCCCTTGAGAGCGAAATAGAACCAACCCTCCTGCTTAAAAACTCAATGGCTCTCTTAGGCGTAAAGCCGCCGAGATAATTTACCTCAAAGCTGCCGAACAGGAGCGAAAGCTCATTGCTCAAAATATCCACTCCCCTGTGAGAGATTGAACTTTTAACTATATATATAACCCCGGTATGGGTG
>CBDUUU010000109.1:0-3625 GCA_965370485.1 uncultured bacterium | reverse complement strand
GAGAGGTACTTGAAGAGGTAAGGGCATTCTTTAAGGAAAAGGTTTACGATACGGTGATACCCAGGAGCGTGCGGTTGAGTGAGTCTCCCGGGTTTGGAAAGCCGATTATACTCTATGACAGCGATTCGATAGGGGCGCAGGTCTATCGCGCCTTTGCAGATGAGGTGATAAAAAATGGATAAAAAGGCACTTGGAAAAGGTTTAGGGGCGCTCATTCCGGAACGGCAGGCAGATGAGATAGGGGGAATAGCCGAGATTGATACAGGCTCCATCTCACCGAACCCGCACCAGCCGCGCAGGGAGTTCCACAGGGAAGGCCTGGATGAGCTTGTAGAATCGATTCGCAGGGATGGCGTGCTTGAGCCTGTCCTGGTAAGGAAGGTAGACGGGCATTATGAGCTGATAGCAGGGGGGAGAAGGCTCCTTGCCGCAAGAGAGGCGGGCTTAACTAAGATACCTGCGATTATAAAATCTGTGACTGAGAGCCAGATGCTTGAGCTCTCTCTTGTCGAGAATGTTCAGCGCAGTGACCTTAACCCCGTCGAAGAGGCAAGGGCATATAAAGAACTTGTAGAGAAATTTGACTTCACGCAGGAGAAGATTGCCTCAGCCATCGGGAAAAAGAGGTCATCCATCGCAAACACCCTGCGGCTGCTTGAGCTTCCCGAAGAGATTCAGAATGCAATGTCTCAGGCCCTGTTGAGCCGCGGGCACGGGCTGGTAATCCTGAGCCTTAATAAACACTCCGATAGGATGATGCTGTTTCACGAGATTATGCGGCACGCACTCTCCGTCCGCGGGGCAGAGCAATTTGCCAGGAAGCTCACATCCCCCCGCAGGGCTCCCCGGCAGGCAGAAGAAAGCCCGCTGACAGCCTCAATTCAGGAAAAACTTCAGCATCTCTTCGGGACCCGCGTTTACATCAGACAGACAGGCAAGCGCGGCAGGATTGAGATAGATTATCACTCCGATGAGGATTTGGACCGAATCCTGAAGATTCTCAAGGTGTCTCTATGAAGATTAATCTAACAGACCGCATAAATAACCTCAGCCCTTCTCCTACACTGCAGATAGCCTCAAAGGCGGCGCAAATGAGGGCAAATGGGATTGACGTCATCTCGTTCAGCATTGGCGAGCCTGACTTTGACACCCCTGCCTATGTGAGAGAATCTGCGAAAGAGGCAATTGACAATGGCTTTACTAAATATACCCCGTCTGCGGGCATTAAGGAGTTAAGAAAGGCTGTTTCAGAGAAGTTCGAGGAGGATAATAACCTTCAATATAACCCTGATGGCGAGATTATGGTCTCCTCGGGCGCAAAGGAGATAATCTACCTTGCGCTTCAGGCGCTCTGTAATAGCGGGGACGAGGTCATCATTCCATCCCCTTACTGGGTAAGTTATCCCGAACAGGTGAAATTAGCGGGGGCACGCCCTGTTGTTGTCCCTGCAGATGAGAAAGGCGGCTTTAAGATTGACTCTAATGCCCTCTCGCAGGCAATAACTCCCAGAACAAAACTTCTTATTCTAAACAGCCCGAATAACCCGACTGGTGCCGTTTATAAAAAGGCGGAACTCGAGCAGTTGTGCTCTGTAATCATCTCAAAAAACATATTCGTTATCTCCGACGAGGTATATGAAAAGATAATCTATAACGGGCATCACTTCTCCATCTGCTGCCTCAGTAAAGAAATGAAAAGGCGCACACTACTGGTCAATGCGCTCTCGAAGACCTATGCGATGACGGGCTGGAGACTTGGCTACTGCGCAGGAGACAGCAGAATAATCTCGGCAATGACAAAATTGCAGAGCCAGATAAACTCCCACCCCAGCTCCATCACGCAGAAGGCGGGAGTCACCGCGCTCGAGGGCCCTCAGGGGGAGGTTAAGGTGATGGTGGCAGAGTTCAAGAACCGCAGGGATTATGTTTTAGAGAGGCTCAAACCCATCAAGGCTCTCTCCTGCGATGTGCCCGACGGCGCCTTTTATGTGTTCCCGCGTATCTCCTCTGTCTTTGGCAAAGAGCTCGCCGGAAGGAAAATCGCAAATTCCGTAGATTTTGCCGCTGTCTTACTTGAGCAGGCAAGGGTGGCGGTTGTTCCCGGAAAGGCATTTGGCTCAGATGAGCATATCCGCCTCTCTTACGCAGCCTCTCCGGAAAATATAAAAGAGGGACTGAACAGAATAGAGGGTCTATTAAAATGAAGAAATCCAGCGGCGTTGGCATTCTTGGGTTTGGGACTGTTGGAGAAGGGCTTATCAAAATTTTAAATAAAAATTCCTCCCTTATTAATGAAAGGCTTGGGTGCCCGCTTGAGATTAGGGCAGTCGTTGATAAGGAATTGACTGCCCCCAGACAGGTCAGCATAGACAAGGGACTCCTGAGCACTGATGTAAAAACTGTCTTAGAAAACCCGCAGGTCGATATCGTAGTGGAGCTGATAGGCGGGCTCGAGCCGGCAAGGACTTTTGTTTTGAGCGCGATAAGAGGCGGCAAGAGCGTGGTAACTGCCAATAAGGCGCTTATTGCCGAATGCGGGCAGGAGATTTTTTCCGAGGCGAAGAAACACAATGTAGAGGTTTACTTCGAGGCGAGTGTGGGCGGCGCCATTCCTGTTGTCAAGACATTGAGAGAGAGCCTCTGCGCCAATCGCATTCAGTCTGTCCTGGCCATTATCAACGGCACCTGTAATTATATTCTCTCCGAGATGTCCGCCCATGGGCAGACATTCGAGGAGTCACTAAAGCAGGCCAAGGCAGTGGGATATACAGAGGAGGACCCAGGCATCGATATAGACGGCACAGATTCCGCCAACAAGCTTGCAATCATTGCAGGGCTGGCATTCGGGGCAAGGGTTCGGCCCGAGGAGGTTTACACCGAGGGGATTGGCAGGGTAACAGTAAGGGATATGCAATATGGAGACGAGTTTGGATATACGTTGAAGCTCCTGGCGATTGGAAAACTCGCAGAGGGGGAGCTGGAGCTGAGGGTTCATCCGACCTTTATCCCGAAGGGACATCTTCTCTCCTCCGTAAACGGTGTTTTTAACGCGTGCTATATAAAGGGGGATGCGGCGGGAGAGATAATGCTTTATGGTTACGGGGCGGGGGCGCTTCCCGCAGGAAGCGCCGTGGCAGGAGATATCGTTGATGCCGCCTGCTCTCTCAGACAGGGCTCAGCAAGGGGAACTCCCTATTTCCCTGCCTGCGAGCTAAAAAGGATAAAAACGGAAGAGGAGATATCATCTTGTTACTACGTCAGATTTTCAGCCATTGACAAGCCGGGGATCCTGGCTGAGATATCAGGGATTCTTGGAAAGCATAATATTAGCATCGCCTCGGTTATTCAGAAAGGAAGGAGAGGGGGAGATACCGTGCCAATCGTGATGATGACCCATACCGCCCGTGAGAAGAATATAACAGAGGCGCTTTCGGAGATAAACTCTCTTGAGATAATAAAGTCTGCCTCCGTGCTGATAAGGATAGAGAAATGAGGCGGGTCTGGGCCGGCGTGATAGAGGAGTTCCGCAGGTTCCTGCCGGTAAGCAGGAAAACGCCGGTAGTCACACTTCTTGAGGGAAATACCCCCCTGATTAAGGCAGAAAGGCTCGGGCGGCTCATTGGCA
>CBDUUU010000108.1:0-3658 GCA_965370485.1 uncultured bacterium | reverse complement strand
TCTTCGAACAGGCGGAAAACCGTTTGCATGTCGAGAAGGCAATCCTCGTTAAACTGCTCGGGAGGTAATATATGCCAAAGGAAAAGGTAGTCTTAGCCTACTCAGGGGGATTGGATACGTCTGTCTGCATAAGGTGGCTTGCGGAAGAAAAAAACCTGGATGTCATAACCTATACCGCTGACTTAGGACAGGTGCTTAACCCGGCTGCCCTGAAAAAAAAGGCACTTCTCAGCGGAGCAAAGAAGGTCTATATCGAAGACCTCAGGGAGGAGTTTCTGAGAAGATTTGCCTTCCCTGCACTGCAGGCAGGCGCCTGCTATGAAGGAAAATATTTCCTGGCCACCGCGCTGGGAAGACCTCTCATTGCAAAGAGACTCGGGGAGATTGCCACTAAGGAAAACGCCAGGTTTGTCTCGCACGGATGCACAGGCAAAGGAAATGACCAGGTAAGAATAGAGGTGGCGGTTCACTCGCTCTTCCCTTCCCTGAAGGTAATCGCACCGCTGAGACAGTGGGACATCGGCTCAAGAGAAGAAGAAATTGACTACGCAAAGCGCTATCATATACCGGTTACCACCACAAAAGAGAATCCCTATAGTATAGATAGAAATCTGTGGGGTATTAGTATCGAGTGCGGGAACCTGGAGGACCCGTGGAATGCGCCGAGGCAGGACATCTACCAGCTAACCAAATCTCCCGAGGACGCCCCCAAAAAACCCACACTCCTTGAGATAGGCTTTAACAAAGGCAGCCCGATATCCATAAACGGAAAAAGATACAAACCTGTCGTGCTTGTAAGCAAACTAAACAAAATAGGCGGGAAAAATGCAGTTGGGCGGGTGGACTTAGTCGAGAACAGACTCGTCGGGATAAAATCCCGGGAGGTTTATGAATGCCCTGCGGCTGCCATTCTCCACATGGCGCACAGGGAAATCGAATCACTGGTCCATGACCGCGAGCTTATGCACTTCAAGGAGGGTATAAGCAGAAAATACAGCGAGCTCGTCTATTACGGACTATGGTACTCACCTCTTAGAGAGGCGCTCGATGCCTTTATTAAAGAGACCCAGAGACATATTACAGGGACTGTCCGACTGAAGCTTTACAAGGGAAACTGTACGGTTACCGGGCGAAAGTCCCCTCACTCCATCTACAAATATGCCCTTGCCACCTATGACAAGGGGGACAAATTCGACCACAAGGCGGCAGATGGCTTTATTCATCTGTGGGCACTACCATTCAGGAGGCGTAACCGTTCATAACCATGTTGTCAAATCGAGCTCTGAATAACCCCCACCTATTTCCTCCCCCCTCAAGGGGGAGGATTGAGGAGAGGGGGGCGAAACAAGTTCAGGGTGACATTGGCGCGTGAACAGTTACCAGGAGGCAAGGGTAAAATGAAAAAATTATGGGCCGGCGGCTTCAAACGTGAGCTGAACCCCGCTGTTGAGAGTTTCACTGCCTCTGTAGACATAGACAAGAGACTCGCCCCCTATGACATAGCAGGCAGTATTGCTCATACAAAGATGCTCGCAAGGTGTAAGATTATCAAGAGAGCCGAGGCAGATACTATACTTAAAGGGCTGAGAAAAATCGGCTCCGACCTAAAAAAAGGCAAATTCACCTTTGAGGACGCCTGTGAGGACATTCACCTCAACATCGAGAAGGCGCTCTTCAAAAAGATAGGCAGCCTTGCAGGCAAACTCCACACAGCCCGCAGCCGAAACGACCAGGTTGCACTTGACACCCGCCTGTATCTGCGCGATGAAACCAAAGAGCTCATCCGGCTTATAAAGATTCTGCAGAGGGTACTGATAAAAATGGCAGAGGCAAATCAAACTGTCATTATGCCCGGCTTCACCCACCTCCAGCATGCCCAGCCTATTCTCTTTGCTCATCACATCCTGACCTACTTTTATATGCTTGAGAGAGACAAGAGCAGATTCAAGGAGAACAGGGTTCGCACAAATGTGATGCCTCTGGGCGCGTGCGCCTTGAGCGGCACAACACTGCCAATCGATGTTTCTTATACCGCAAGGCTTCTTAAGTTTCCTGCAGTTTTCCCGCATAGTATCGATGCTGTAAGTGACAGGGATTATATGATTGAATTCACGGGAAACTGTTCCATTCTTATGATGCACCTCTCGCGTCTGAGTGAAGAGATTATTCTGTGGGCAACAGAGGAGTTCGATTTTTTGGAAATAGATGACTCTGTCCTCACCGGAAGCAGTATTATGCCCCAGAAGAAGAATCCGGATATCGCCGAGCTTGTCCGGGGAAAGTGCGGCCGTATTTTCGGAGACCACATAAGCCTGCTCACTATGATGAAGGGGCTGCCCCTTTCGTATAACAGGGATATGCAGGAGGACAAGCCCGCACTCTTTGATGCAGTAGAGACCACAAAAGAATCTCTCAAGGTCTATCCCATCTTGCTTAATAATATCACCATAAACAAAAAAAGACTCGGGGAGCAGGCCGCGGCCAGCTTCACTGTCTCCACTGACATAGCAGAATACCTTGTAGGGAAAGGTGTCCCCTTTCGCCGGGCACACGGAATAGTCGGCAGATTAGTTCTCAACTGCAAAAACAAAAAGAAGGACATTGCCGGGCTGAGCCTGAGTGAGTTCAGGAAATTTTCTCCCCATTTCGACACTGACATAATGGAGGCAGTCTCTGCGCAGAAATGCATTGCAAACAAGCGCAGTCACGGGGGGACGTCACCGGAAAACGTGAAGAAGGCAATTAAAGCGGCGAAGAAAACAATAAATGCATGACTTTCGTTACAAAAACGGCGAGCTTTACTGCGAGAGGGTGAAGGTCAAAGAGGTTGCGGACAAAATAGGAACCCCGCTCTATCTTTATAGCCGCAATACCATCACTGACCATTTTAACAAACTAAATAAGGCACTTTCTCCTGTGAGGCACATGCTCTGCTATTCCCTGAAGGCAAATGCAAACTTAGCGGTTATATCGATAATGACTAAGATGGGAGGGGGCGCCGATGTCGCATCCGGAGGAGAGCTCTTTAAAGCGCTGAAAGCAGGAGTGCCTCCGGAGAAAATAGTCTATGCCGGAGTGGGAAAGACAGAGCGGGAGATAAGATATGCCCTCTCTGAGAAGATTTTTATGTTTAATGTGGAGTCAACCGGCGAACTCGAGCTGATTAACTCCATTGCGGCAAAGATGGGAGAACAGGCACGCATAGCCTTGAGAATAAACCCGGATATCGACGTAGAAACACATCCATACATCAAAACGGGAAGAAGCAGGGATAAATTTGGCATAGGGCTGGGGGCGGCATCCAAGGTTTTCAAAAAACGCCGCTCATACAAGAATGTCAGCATAAGCGGCATTCATATCCACATCGGCTCTCAGATTATAACTGCAGAGCCGTTTGCCGGGGCGCTGGGAAAGGCCCTGGAGTTTATAAAGGGGCTTGGAAGCGGAGAAATAAACTCAATTAATATTGGAGGAGGACTGGGGGCAATATACAAAGAGGAAGAGCCCTCCAGCGCAGATGAGTTTGCAGATGCGATATTGCCTCTTATAGAGAAAACCGGCTATCTCCTGATAATTGAGCCGGGTCGATTTATCATGGCAAACGCCGGGATTCTTGTCACAAAGGTCCTGTACCTGAAAGAAAGGCCGTCGAAGAGCT
>CBDUUU010000107.1:0-3694 GCA_965370485.1 uncultured bacterium | reverse complement strand
TTCCCTCAGAACAAAGACAATGCCCGTTAGAAACCAGAAAAGAGTGGCAACCTGGCTGTCAAAGAAATTGCAATTAATAATGCCGCTGGCGCCAAAGCCCGTGAGCCCCCCAAGTATGCCGAGAGAGAGGGACTTTCCGAAAATGTCCGTCTCTGAAACAGTCCTGTAAATCCTGAAACAGGCTCCCCAGAGCGAGCCATATAGAGCAAGGAAGCAGACAAGTGCAAAGATGCCGCTCTGAGCAAGCAGCTCAAGATATGTCGAGTGAAAATGCCCCTCCCAGCGCATCTGTGCCCCACGGGGAATATATCTTCTGTATTCAAGCTTTGTGCAATCGGGACCCACGCCAAAAGGAATATTATCCTTAACCAACTCTGCGCCGACAGTAAGCATTACCCTGCGCCTCTGGCTGCTCAGGTCATGGAATCCAAGAGAGCCAACACCTCTCTTTTCGGCGAGAAACACATAGAAGCTGGCCCCTGCGGCAAAAATCAAAATAAGACCCAGGAGCTTCTTTCGCAGTGACACCGGCGAGATAACCGAAATCAAAACCATTGACAGCAAAAAAGCGAGGAGGGCACTTCTTGTAAGCGTCAGGGTTAAAAGAAGTAGATTCAAGAGAAAAAGTATGCCAAAGACACAAGCGCGGGACAGTTTTTTGCAGCACAATCCAACAACGGCAAACGCAAAGCAGACAGCGCCCACCAACTGAAGAATCTCAGCATATGTGCCATAAAACCCAAGAAAGCCGCTGAGCCGTTCAACGTGATTAAAATACTGGAGTCCCGAGCCGATTATACTGAGCGGCATCGAAATCAGAAGGATATAAACAACAAGCCTTAGCTCTTTTGATGAGGCAATTGTTCCCAGAAGAATAAAAGGCACCAGCATCTTCAAATAAAACGGCAAATACCTGAAACTTACAGGGATATTCTTCGAGGTAAAGACCGAGATGAGAATAAAAGTGGAAAAAATGGCAAGCAGCCTGCCAATGGAAGGGCTCTTCCAGGTAATCTTGCCCGTTAGAAGATTGAACAACCAGAGGAGGAAGGACAAACCAAGAAATATGTTTGTCAGCGCCTTTGAGTGGGGCAGGAAAAATGCCGCGCAACATATGGCAATAAAATTCAGATGCCTCGTGTCTACCTTTTTCAAGATGGATTCATAATAACAGAAATGCCCGCCCTTGACAATATGTCAGTCGGCATACTATAATCCACAATATGCGCAGAGCCCGTTGCTTAAAAGATGGAATGTTTTTTGCCCTCATTCTGTCCTATGTTCTTACCTCTTTTCTGCCACAGCCCGCCGCCTCAGAAGAAAAGGACAACCCTACAGTTTGTATTATTCCCATTAAAGGAGAAATAGAGTTAGGACTTGCCTCTTTTGTAAACCGTGCGGTTAAAAAGGCACAGGATAGAAAGGCGGATGCAATCATCCTCCAGATTGATACAAACGGCGGCGCCCTCGATGCCACAGAAAGCATTATGGAAACACTGCTCGACACCACCATTGAGACATATGCCTTCATAGACAGAAAGGCATTTTCCGCCGGCGCCTTTATTGCTGTCTCCACACAGCATATCTACATGGCAGAAGGCAGCGTTATTGGAGCGGCCACCCCGGTTGCAATGAGTCCCACCGGTGGCCCAATGGAAATAAGTGAGGCGGTAGAGGAAAAGATAACCTCTGGGATGCGCGCTCTTATATCAGCCGCCGCAGAAAAAAACGGCCATCCCTCTAAGATAGTCGAGGCTATGGTCGACAGGGACGTAGAGATCGAAGGGGTAATAGAGAAGGGCAAACTGCTCACCCTTACCAGCAAGAAGTCAAAGGAGATTGGACTCTCCGAAGGAACGGTCTCAAATATAAATGAGCTATTGAAGACGGCAGGATTAGCCGGCGCAAAAACCCTCACGGCAGCCCCATCATGGTCTGAGAGATTTACCCGCCTCATAACCTCCTCAGGCGTTCGCGCAGCGCTGATGATGCTTGGGCTGCTTGGAATATATGTAGAGGTCAAGGCGCCGGGATTCGGGCTCGGCGGGGTCACTGCCATCATCTGCTTTGCGCTGTTTTTCTTCGGGCATTATCTTGCAGGGCTGGCAGGGTGGGAAGAGCCTTTTATCTTCATCGCAGGGATTATGCTCCTTACAATCGAGATTTTCCTGCTGCCCGGATTCGGCCTCCCGGGCATAGCAGGCGTCATGCTCATATTCACAAGCCTAATTCTTGCAATGACAAAGCCCGGGGCACTCCCGGGATTCCCCTGGTGGAAAGACCCCCAATACGGACAGGCTCTCTACACAACAGGCCTTGCCTTTGTCGGGAGTATTGCCCTCGGGGCCCTCAGCTATAAATTCATCCTCCCAAAAACGCCGCTCTGGAGCAAACTCGTTCTCCAGGCGACATCACCCGATGCCCCCCCTCTACAAGAGCAGGGTAATCTTAACCCTTACTTGAATAAAGTTGGCAGGAGTGTTACAATGTTGCGGCCTGCAGGTAAGGCAGATTTTGACGGAAAATTGCTTGATGTGGTGACCGAAGGCGAGTTTCTTTCTGAAGGTGCCTCCATCAGGGTAATTCACACTGAGGGAAACCGTATAGTAGTCGAGGCGGACAAATGAAGTTGTGTTTTCTTCTTTACTTTACCGGTCTGTTGTTAATATGCATTGAGATATTTATCCCCGGCGGCATAGTTGGGGCATTCGGAGCCGTATCACTGGTAATGTCTTTCTGGCTTGCCTTTACCCGGATAGGCAGTGCCTTCGGAACGTATTTTGTGACAGGGGGGCTTGTTCTCCTGCTTGCTGCCATTTACTTCTCAATAAAAAAATTCCCCCACTCCACTGCGGGGAGAAAAATGCTCCTTGCCGGAGATGAAAAATCTTTTAAAGCCACCGAGGCAGATTTAGAACTCCTGAAAGACAAAGCAGGCATAGCCCATACAACACTGCGGCCATCGGGGATAGGGGTCGTAGACGGGCAAAGACTCAGCGTTGTAACGGAAGGAAATTTCCTTGAAAAGGGAACGCCTTTCAGTATAATAAGGATAGAGGGAAACAAAATAGTGGTAAGAGAAAGGAAGGAGGAGAGATGAAGTTTGTAATGTTTATGGTAGTCGTTGTAGCGATTATCTTCGCAGGGCTCTTTCTATATTTCCTGAAGATATGGATAAGGGCGCTCGCCGCGGGGGCGCATGTAAGTGTTGTTAACCTCGTGGGCATGAAGTTACGCGGCATCCCGCCCGCCATTATCGTGGATGCCCGTATTATGGCGATGAAGGCAGGGCTTGAGATAGAAACCAACGGGCTCGAGGCGCACTTTATGGCAGGGGGTAATGTTTCCAAGGTGGTGCAGGCCCTCATAGCCGCAGACAAGGCAAATATCAATCTTGATTTTCAAAAGGCATGCGCCATCGACCTTGCAGGAAGGGATATTCTCGATGCAGTGAGGACAAGCGTAAACCCAAGGGTCATCGATACCCCGGCTCAGAAGACAGGAAAAGAGACAATCTCGGCAGTGGCTATGGATGGGGTTCAGCTAAAGACAAAGGCAAGGGTAACAATCAGGGCAAACATCCAGAAGCTGGTTGGAGGGGCAACGGATGAGACAATAATAGCCCGCGTCGGAGAGGGCATTGTCTCCTCGATAGGTTCTTCAGAAACCTACAAAAAGGTTCTCGAAAATCCTG
>CBDUUU010000106.1:0-3752 GCA_965370485.1 uncultured bacterium | reverse complement strand
ACTCAACCACCTCACTAATTACCCCTGCCCCCACGGTATGGCCGCCCTCACGGATGGCAAAACGCAGTTCCTTTTCCATTGCAATGGGGCAGATTAACTCTGCTGTGAGGGTTATATTGTCCCCGGGCATCACCATCTCTACACCCTCCGGTAGATGGGAAATGCCTGTTACATCTGTGGTTCTGAAATAGAACTGAGGTCTATAACCGTCGAAGAAGGGGGTATGTCTGCCGCCTTCTTCCTTTGAGAGGATGTAGACCTCTGCCTTGAACTTGGTATGGGGTGTGATGGAGCCGGGGGCGGCAAGGACCTGCCCGCGCTCAAGCTCATTTCTTTCTACGCCGCGCAGGAGTATGCCGACATTATCCCCCGCCTGGGCTGCGTCAAGAATCTTGCGGAACATCTCTACACCCGTTGCCACGGTCTTGCGGGTGGGGTGAATGCCTACTATCTCTATCTCATCGCCTGTCTTTATCGTGCCTCTTTCCACACGGCCTGTGCCTACGGTGCCTCTGCCGGTGATGGAGAAGATGTCCTCGATTGCCATAAGAAAGGGTTTGTCTACGTCCCGCTTGGGAACGGGGATATAGGAGTCTATTGATTTGAGCAGTTCTAATATGCTCTTGCATTTGGGGCAGTCTTCTTTGCCGCAGCCGCAGGAGAGCGCCTCGAGGGCGGAGCCTAAGATCACCGGGATATCGTCCCCGGGGAACTCGTACTTGCTGAGGAGCTCCCGGACCTCCAGCTCTACCAGCTCAAGGATTTCCTTGTCGTCTACCTGGTCTACCTTGTTGAGATAGACTACAATCCGGGGTACGCCTACCTGGCGGGCAAGGAGGATATGCTCTCTTGTCTGGGGCATCGGCCCGTCAGAGGCGCTGACAACAAGTACTGCGCCATCCATCTGCGCGGCGCCTGTTATCATATTCTTGATGTAGTCGGAGTGGCCCGGGCAGTCTATGTGAGCGTAGTGGCGGGTCTCTGTCTGGTATTCAACGTGGGCAATGGCTATGGTGAGACCTCTTTCCTTTTCCTCGGGGGCATTGTCTATATCGCCCACCTTCTTCTCATCGGCAAGGCCCTTCTTTGCCAGGACGCTTGTTATCGCTGCGGTAAGGGTGGTCTTGCCATGGTCAACGTGCCCGATTGTGCCGACATTCACGTGCGGCTTGGTGCGCTCGAACTTCTCCTTTGCCATTTTTTGTCTCCTTTTCTGGAGCCCACGGCCGGGGTCGAACCGGCGACCTCATGCTTACCATGCATGTGCTCTACCAGCTGAGCTACATGGGCAATAAAACATAGCAAATATTCAGCAAACCATGTCACTTGCGGTAGCCGCAGGCTTCAGCCTGCGCACCCTACTACCTATAGCAAAACCAGCAAGTGAAACCAACATTATACAGGATAGGTAAATTCTGTCAATGCCTGGAATTATTTTTTTTTAACCCCCAGTTTGAACTCGTCATGAAGCGCCCTTACGGCAATCCCGGCATGCCGCTTCTCAATCACGCAGGATATCTTTATCTCTGAGGTGCTAATCATGCCAATATTGATGCCCTTCCTCGCAAGGGCCCGAAACATCCGAAAGGCAATCCCCGAATGGCTTCGCATCCCGAGCCCCACAATCGAAACCTTTGCAATGTTTCTATCATAATTTATGCCCCCAATCCGCATCCTGCCGACCAGCTCCTTCATAACAGTCCGCACCCTCCCTATGTCAGAGGCCGTCACAGTAAAGGACAAATCCGAAACACCCCCCTCGCCTACATTCTGGACAATCATATCCACGTTGATGTTCCTGCCTGCTATCATCTTGAAAATGCGCGCCGCAATTCCGGGTCTGTCAGGGATATTAATAAGTGTAACCTTTGCCTCGTCTTTATTTACCGCAATCCCCCTCACGACAACCTCTTCCTTCAACTCCGTCTCTTGCATCACCAGAGTGCCCTCCCCTTCTAAAAAGCTTGGCCTCACATGTATGGTAATACCAAACCGCTTGGCAAACATAACTGCCCGTGGCTGCAAAACCTGCGCCCCGAGACTTGCCAGCTCGAACATTTCATCGCAGGAAATTTCAGGCAATTTTCTTGCCCCGGGGACAATACGCGGGTCGGCTGTATACACACCCTTAACATCAGTATAAATCTCAACCAGCTTTACCCCAAGGGCAGCCCCCAGGGCAACAGCAGTAATGTCAGAGCCGCCGCGGCCCAGAGTTGTTATATCGGAGCGGGCATTTATCCCCTGGAAACCCGCGGCTATAACCACCCTGCCCCTTTTCAACTCATCGGTAATTTTCTTCGTACCAATTCGGAGAATCCTTGCGCGTGTATGCAGGCTGTCGGTCACAATCTTAATCTGAGAGCCCGTGAATGAAATGGCACTATATCCCAGGCCGTTTATAGCCATCGCCAGAAGAGCGGCAGAGGCCTGCTCGCCCGTTGAGGTAAGCGCATCTACCTCTCTCTCAGGCGGGCAGTCACTAATTTCATACGCAAGCTTAATCAGGTTGTCCGTGGTGCCCCCCAGGGCAGAGACCACAACAACCATATCATTTCCTAATTTTCTTCCTTCCGCTACCCTTCGGGCAACATCCTTGATCTTTGCAGGATTGGCAACCGAGGTGCCGCCATATTTTTGTACAACAGTCGCCATAGTTAGATTAGGGGTTGGCAAGCCCTGCCAGCTTAACAATGGGAAATAGAGATGCCCTCACCAGAAATCTCAAGAATCTATTTTCCCTCACAATCCCCGCAAACACAGGACCCAACTTATAGTAGACGCCAACGCAGACCCTCCCGGCCGCATTGGTCAGCAAATACCTATCCCTTAAAAGTGAAAGACCCTCAACTTCATCGGCAAGGGGCGAGCCGTAGGCAGCCCCAGCCACAAAACATCTCTTGGTTTTCTCGATATCCCATTCAGGTTCTATCTCGGCTATAGGGACAAAATCAAAACTACCCGCATTCCACCAGCCTCCTTCATCCAGCAGGAGTGTTTCCGTTCCCTCTTCGGGAAAACGCAAATACTCTACGCTGGCGCTCTTATCATAGAGTACAATAAGAATAAATGCCTGAAGCGTATCATCTATCCCGCCTGTAGCAGGAATGAGGACATCTACCACGTATTCTCCCTGCCTCCCATTCTTCACGCGATACCATTCAGGAACACCGTCCCCGCTATCGCCTCCTGCCCAGGTGCCTTCAGAGTCGTAATATCCTATCTCCCCGCCGCTGCTTGTTGAGGGATTTATAGGGGAGGCAATGTCCCCATCCGGCTCGGCTACATACAGGTCAAGATTATATAACTTGCCCCATACAATTTTCATCTTTATCTCATAGTAAGCGGTTGAGGGCTCTTCATACCCATCCTGTGCCTGCGCTACCGAGAGCAGGTCCAGCCGGCTAAACCCGCTAAGCCTGCCCGCCCCTCGAAAAAGAAAAACAGCAAGCGCAGCCAGGATGAAACCGATTATCGCCAACACACCTCTTCTCAGCATCCCTCGTTCCTTGTCCGGCTCCAAAATCACCTCCGGCAAATGGTCACAGCCTGTGCTATTAGTAAATATTCAGTAAACCACGTCATTTGTGGCAGCCGCAGGCTTCAGCCTGCGCCATTATTCCATATCTGCCTGGCATTGTCAAACGACACCGATTTTTCAAAACCTGTTTTTCAAAACCTTGACTACGATTTAGAAACATGTTATCCTCAACAAATGCCTCACTACGTAGTTGCCTCATTTATGAGGCATA
>CBDUUU010000105.1:0-3790 GCA_965370485.1 uncultured bacterium | reverse complement strand
GCTTACGATGTCTACCTCATCCAGAGACATTGCCTCTGTGACAATGGGGAGCCCGTCCCTCTCCTTTGCTTCCTTTAATAAAAGCAATCCCTCTTTACCCAGACCCTGAAAGGTATATGGGGAGGAGCGGGGTTTAAATGCCCCTCCGCGCAGCAGACAGGCGCCCTCGGTCCGCACATAACGGGCAGTCTCAAGAATTTGCTGCCTGCTCTCGACCGCGCAGGGCCCGGCTATAACAACCAGAGCCCCCGGGCCTATCTTAACACCATCGACATCGATTGCCGTATCAGCGGGGTGAAATTCCCTGCTTGTAAGTTTGTGCGGCTTCAGGATTGGGACGACCTTCTCGACAGACTGCATAGCCGCAAGCTGCTCGAGAACGACCTTTCCCCTTTCATCGCCGATTGCCGCGATGACCTTCCTGCTGACCCCTGAGTCCACATGCGTCTTGTATCCGAGGGATTCTATCCTCTTTACTACCTCGGCTAACTCTTCTTCGGATATACCCGGTTTTAAAACAATTATCACTTTACTTTCTCCTTATCTTGCTCCAAATCGCCTCCGCTCCCTACGCCTCATAAATGAGGCAACTACAAAGTCAATTCGTAAGCGCTCACAACCATGTTATCAAATCGAGCCCTGAATATGTCATACTGAACCACCCCTCCTTTGTCATACTGAACTTGATTCAGTATCTCAATAATTAAATTAGACCCTGAAACGAGTTCAGGGTGACATTAGCGCGTGAACGGCTATATCAATTCTTTATGCGGCTACCTAATACCTCAGACAATGCCTGAATAAACCTCTCATTGTGCTGCGGAAGGCCTATTGTAACACGAATGAAGCTGGGCAGTCTATACCCGGACATTTCCCGGACAATTATTCCCTTCTCCATAAGGGCATGAAAAATTTGCCCGGCATTTTTTTTGACGTCAATAAGAACGAAGTTGGTCTCTGAGGGAACATAGAACATCCCCATTTTCGATAATTCTCCATAAAGATATGCCTTTCCCTGAAAGGTTAGCTCTCTGCTTCTCTTGACATGCTCCTCATCATCAAGCGCCGCAGATGCCGCCGCCTGAGCAAGCGCATTTACGTTAAAGGGCCCTCTCACCCTGTTCATCGCATCTGTAAGCTCAGGGGGGGCTATAGAATAGCCGGCTCTTATGCCTGCAAGACCATATGCCTTCGAAAAGGTGCGCAGGCATATAACCGCCCGCCCCTTGCGGATATAATCGATCGTTTCGGGGAAATTCCCCCGCTCGACATATTCATAATATGCCTCATCGAAGACAACGATTACATTTTTTGGAATCTCCGTCATAAAATCTGCTATGTCTGCCCGGGTCAGATACGTTCCTGTTGGATTATTCGGGTTTGCAATAAAGATGAGCTTTGTCTTTTCATCTATCGCCTCCAGCATAGCAGGAAGGTCATATGCATAGTCCTTTAATGGAACCACCCTGTGGAGCCTGCCTGAAATTTCAGAGGCTATTCTGTAAATTGCAAAGGCAGGCTCACCAAGTATTATCTCCTCTCCTTCATTTAAAAAGGCGTTGATGGCCATTGTGATGATTTCGTCAGAGCCGTTTCCAAAAACTATTGACTGCTCCTCAACACCCAGAAATCCGGCAAGTTTCTTTCTCAGCCGTCCGGCTCCGCCATCAGGGTAAAGATGGACGCTGTTGATGGCCTGTCTCATTGCGTTTATGGCAAGCCGCGATGGGCCAAGCGGGTTTTCGTTAGACGCCATCTTCACAACATCATCAAGGCCAAACTCCCGCCGGACCTCTTCCAAAGGCCTGCCGGGCTCATATGGCGAGATTTTCAGCACATCCGGCCTGACCAATTGTTTCAACATAGGAATTTCCTTGTGGTTTTGTTCTTGAATCTGCGCTCCAGCGATAACGAGGCTGATATAATCTTCCGGTAGATACTCTCAAGGGCGTTATCAGAAAGCGGGCCTTCATTTACCCCTTTTAGCTTTCTGAAAATCTCTTTTTCCCTTTCAGGCGCCCTTATGAGCTCACCGCTCTCAGTCTTGAGCCTGCCAACCTCGATGGCGAGGCTTGCCCTCTCATTCAAGAGTTTCACAATTCTTTCATCGACCTTATCGATGCTTTTGCGAAGACTACTTATTTTCATTTACATCCGGGAGCTCAGAAAGGGAAGATAACCCGAACCGGCGCAAAAAATCCTCAGTCGTCCTGTAAATGAGGGGCCTGCCGGGACATTTCCTCTTGCCGGTAATTTTAATCAATCTTCTCTCAAGAAGGAGCTTCATAACCCAATCTACATTCACCCCTCGTATTGCCTCGATGTCTGCCCGCACCACCGGCTGTTTGTAGGCAACAATGGCAAGGGTCTCGAGGGCAGCCCGGGACAATTTTTGCTTCTGGAGTGCCCGGTGAAATTTTCTCAACCATGGGGAGAAGTTCTTCCTGGTTGACATCTGAAAACCGCCCGCTATTTCAACAATCTGAAGGCTTCTGTCCTGTTTCTTATACTCCTCCTGAAGCCGGAGTAAAGCGGCCTCGATTTTGGAGGGTGCTGCCTCAATGATTTCTTGCAACTCTTGCCGGGATACAGGTCTTCCTGCAGAGAAGAGAAGCGCCTCGACAATCCCCTTAATGTTCATTTAAAGATATAAAGACCTCTCCGAACCGTCCGGTCTGCCGGGCGGCAAGTTTCTTTAACCTCACAAGCTCAAGAAGCGCAAGAAATGTGACAATCATCTCTATGCGGCTCGCCGCATCGAGAAAGATTTTCGAAAAATTTACGTTCTTTTCAAGACGAACCAGCCCCAGAATCGCCTCAATCTTCTCGGCAACTGTAATCTTTTCCTGAACAATTTCGACAAACTCTTCCTGTGGTTTCTTTAGCAGGGAAGAAAAGGCGCCCAGGAGGTCAAATAAACTGACATCGAATACGGGTTCCTGCCCATCGGAAAAGCCTGCGGCATCTTCGCCCGGCGCGTAGAAAAGCTCACTCGCCTCCCCCTCTTTTTTATCCAGCAAAGATGCGGCATCTTTAAATTTCTCGTATTCAAGCAATTGCCGGACAAGAAGACCGCGGGGGTCTTCATCCTCCTCTTCATTGACCTGCCTCTGCTCAGGGGGGAGCAGCATCCTGGACTTGATATGCATCAGGGTAGCCGCCATTACCAGAAACTCCCCGGCAACACCAAGATTTAATACCCTCATAAGGTTTAGATATTCCAGATACTGGTCTGTAATCTTCACGATAGGAATATCCTGTATATTAACCTCTTCCTTTTTTATCAGGTGAAGAAGAAGCTCAAGCGGCCCTTCAAAGATATCCAGCTTAACCTTATAGTCCGAGGACTCACCCATCTAAAATACCCCCATAATCTGCTTCATCCCTTCGGGGCCGGCGAGCAGCCTAAAGATTGGAACGCCAACAAGATTAAGCGCGGCGCTAAACAGACCAAGGGCAAAAAAGGCGAAAAAGATTAAAATCGAATAAGGCTCAAGCCTGCTTAGGGTAAGGGCATGCTCCCTTGGCAGAAGCCCGATGAGAATCTTTGAGCCGTCCAGAGGCGGAATGGGAATCAGATTAAAAACAGCTAAGATGACATTGATAAGCGTCCCGAGGAAAAAAATCCCGAGCCCCAATCTTCCTAAGATTGCAAAGACAGATGCCAGAAGCAGATTTGATGCCGGGCCTGCAATAGAGACCCATATCATATCCCGCTTTGGATTGCGCAGATTATAGACATTTACAGGCACAGGCTTTGCCCATCCAAAATAGATAGGGCTCCTAATAA
>CBDUUU010000104.1:0-3800 GCA_965370485.1 uncultured bacterium | reverse complement strand
TATATGTGTGAAGTTAGGCGTTTTGTTCCGGTTATAATAACATCTATTATTATCTTTTCCTGTTATACAATCACCCAGATCGCGTAAAACCTCAAAAAAACCGGCAGGGTTGTTTCAATCGGTTCCCTGTGTTTTTTATCTATCTTTTCTGTAATGAGCGGAAGGCACATAATAAGTCACAGAGACTATAAAGGGGCAGCAAACTTCTGCGGCGAGCTTGCACAGAGATTTGATAGCGCAGACATCATTGTCTGTAAGGACAGCTGGCTTGCCGCCCCACTCCAATATATTTATGGGAAAAGTACACTGCAAATATCCGACCAGGGGGCAGCAGAGTCAATGCCGAAATGCAAAAGGGCGCTTGAATTGATGGAGGAGTGGCTTGCAAAAAAGAAAAGGGTCTTCTACATAACGGACGGGGGGGATATATTTACAAAAACTCTGGACTTTACATTGGTTGAGCAGATAAAACTCGAGACAGTGGTTTTAGAGCGCTGCAGGGGATACCCCAGGCAAATTGAACGTTTCAACCCGCTTGTAAAAATATTCAAGGTTCAGCTCCATAAAGATGCCCCCGACCACAATCTCGACCAGGTAGTTGATATCGGGCAGAACCCATTCGGATTAATCAGCGGATTTCACAGCGCAGAGGTATCTCAAGGTATAAGCTTTCGCTGGACAAAGGCAATCTCAGAGCTCATAATCCCCTGGCCGGGCGGGCCTGTCCCGGTCGAGCTGACCCTGAGGGTAAATGGAGGCCGTCCCCAGGGAGTCCCTCCGGCTGCACTCTCCATCTTCATCGATGGGCAGATGATAAAATCTCTCAAATTGACAAATGAGTTCAAAGAATATAGAATGGTCATACCTCCTGTGCCTGAGGTGGATACGCGCCGCGTCTTGAGGCTTGAGACCGGTCCCTGGAGCCCAAAAGTCTCGGGCATATCCGGCGACTCAAGAGAGCTCGGGGCGCAGATTGACTGGATAGGGATAAGAAAATGCTCAGTGAACACCGTGTCATTGCGAACGAAGTGAAGCAATCTCAGTAAATGATTACTATAATAATTCCTGCCTATAACGAGGAAAAATCAATTGGCGGGCTTATTGCCAAAATAAAGTCTCAAAACCCGGCTTATGAAATTCTAATAATAGATGATGCATCAGGAGATTCTACGGCAAAGGCGGCACAGGAGGCCGGCGCCAGAGTCCTCTCCCACCCATACAACAAAGGAAACGGCGCATCCATCAAGACAGGCATAAGAGAGGCAGGCGGCGATGTCCTCGTTATGATGGATGCGGACGGCCAGCATAACCCCGAAGACATCCCCAGCCTCATAAAAGAGATTGGCAGATATGATATGGTAGTCGGCGCAAGGGGCAGAGGCTCACAAAACCTCTGCAGAGGCATTGCAAACAAGATTTACAACGTGCTTGCAAGCTATCTCTCCGGCGTGAAGATTCCCGACCTTACCTCAGGCTTCAGGGCTATAAAAAAGGATATAGCCAGAAAATTTGTCTACCTCCTGCCTAACAGATTCTCTTATCCCACAACCATTACCCTCTCTCTTATAAAGGCAGGATATAATGTCAAATATATCCCTATCAATGCAGAGAAAAGAATCGGAAAAAGCAAGATAAATCTCCTCAAAGACGGGGCAAGATTCTTCATAATAATATTCAAAATCGCCACCCTGTTTAAGCCGATAAAAATCTTCCTGCCTGTGAGCGCCGTTCTTATCCTGCTCGGGGCAGGATATTATATTTATACATTCATCTTATTCCATCGCTTCACCAATATGTCGCTGCTGCTCCTCATCTCAGGCGCCAATGTCTTTCTACTGGGCCTGATTGCCGAGCAGATAGCACAGCTACGCTTCGACAGAACCGAGGAAGATTAAGGGATTGGCATAAAATGCAGGTTTGTTACTTCGGCACCTATCACAGCAGTTACCCCGGCAACAGCGTTTTAATAAAAGGGCTTAGAAAAAATGGTGTTAATGTCTTTGAGTGTCACTACGCCGTCGGCGAAAGATACCGGAACAAGGCGGTTGCTCTCAACAACAACCTCAAGCGATTTATCTACCTTACGGGATACATCAAGGCATATTTAATTCTTCTTTTCAGATATCTTTTCAAAACCCCGGAACATAAGTGTGTAATAATAGGATATTTAGGACAAATCGACATCTTTTTGGCAAAACTGTTAAAGGCCATTTCAAAAAAACCAATCATCTTTAATCCTATGTTTTCGCTTTACGACACCATTGTGCTTGATAGGAAAATTTATGGGATAAGGTCTCTGCCTGCAAGAATCATCCGCAGATTAGACATGTGCGCTTGCAGATTCTCAGATATGATTTTCATAGACGCAAAAGAGCATGTGAAGATATGGACTGAAAGGATAGGCTGCCACGAGGGTAAATTCAGGCTGCTTCCCTTTGGCGCTGATGATGAGATCTTTAGTCCGGTACGGCAGAAGACCAAAAAATCGTTTAATGTCCTCTTTTATGGCACATTTATGCCCTCTCAGGGCATTCCCTACATAATAAGGGCGGCGAAATTGTTAGAAGATGAAAAAATTACCTTTACCATTATCGGTTATGGTCAGGTATCGGACGAGGTACAAAGATTGGCAAAAGAACTAAATATAAAAAATATAGACTTCATAAAATGGGTAAGGTTCGAGAAATTACCCAAATACATACAAGAAGCTGATATCTGCCTCGGGATGTTCGGGACAAGCCCAAAAACCAGAAGATGCCTTGCCAACAAGGTTGTTCAGGCAATTGCCTGCGCAAAACCCGTAATCACCTGCGACGCAGATGCCCCGAAGGAGTTCCTTACACATAGAGAGAATGTGATTTTCTGCGAGCCCGGCAACCCTCAATCCCTCGTAGAGGCAATCTTGCTGCTAAAGGAGAATCCTGAATTACGAGAAAAAATAGGCAATGGCGGCTATCAAGTATTTGAGGAAAGATTTTCGCCCGAGGCAGTTGGAAGCGCCGCAAAAGACCATCTTGAAAACTTAACCACAGGAGGCAGGAAATGATACCTGTTTTTAAGCCATCCATTACTGAAGAGGAAATACAGGCAGTAACTGAAGTTCTGAAATCAGGCTGGCTGGGACTTGGCCCGAAGACATCCGCGTTCGAAGAGAAATTCGCCGAATACGTCGGGACAGACTTTGCAGTTGGACTAAACTCAGGAACCGCCGCGCTTCATCTGGCGCTAAACGTTCTCGGTATCACCAAAGGAGATGAGGTCCTTGTCCCAACCATCACGTTCGTTTCCACCGCGCATGCCGTCGTTTATAACGGGGCAAAACCTGTCTTTGCCGATGTCCGCGAGGATACCTTATGCATTGACATCGATGATGTAAAAAAGAAAATAACAAAAAGGACAAAGGCAATTATCCCTGTTCACTATGGCGGACATCCCTGCCAGATGTCTGAGCTTTCCAAAATCGCAGAAGAAAGTGGCATCGCAATCGTGGAAGATGCCGCCCACGCCTGCGGCGCAGAATATAAGGGCAAAAAAATAGGTTCGCTCTCAGAACTCACCTGCTTCAGCTTTCACGCCGTAAAAAATCTCACCTGCGGTGAGGGCGGTATGCTCACCACCCCAACCAAGGCATATAATACAAAGCTTCGGGAGCTGCGCTGGCTCGGGATTTCAAAAGACACCTGGGGAAGAACCGAAGAGAAGACAACGTATGCCTGGCAGTATCGTGTAAGTGAGCTCGGGTTTAAATGCCATATGCACGACATATCTGCGGCAATAGGGCTTGTGCAATTAAAAAGACT
>CBDUUU010000103.1:0-3863 GCA_965370485.1 uncultured bacterium | reverse complement strand
TGAACGAAAACCCCTAATATTCAAATTCAGGAGTCATTGCAAGAAGCGTAGCGACGAAGTCGAAGATGCGCCTTGGCGTGCCATCCCCTGAATTTAAATTGATTGCTTCGGAAAAAAACGCCTCGCAAGGACAGAAAAATCATAATCTGCCCCCCGCCTGCTTAATTCTAAGACGCTGCCACTGCCCTTTGTAATGGCAGCACAGTCACTTTTTTTAGACGGCTTCTCTCTCACCCAGAGCGGCAGATACTCATCTGAATAGGTTGTAGTGGTATCTACAGAGGAAATTTTAGAAGGCTGGAGGTCAGCGTCAGTGGTCGGCAGATATCTGTATACCCTGGCATATCTTCCGTAAAAGGCAACAATGGTTATTAGGAGAGCCGAACAGAAAACCTTTTTCTTCTTTTTAGAAATTAAACCGAAACTAACAAATAGAAACGATGTCCCGAATGCGGTAACAGACAACAGCCTCCAGGGAAACTGAAGAAACCTGATAAGCGGAAGCGTCTCCCACAATTTTCTTGAAAAGGGGGTGATAAGAAATGTCCCCACCAGCGCAAGAGAGACAAAAAAGATAACAGTCAGCCTCCTGCCGCCTCTTGCCTTTCGCACTAACAATATAGAACTCAAAAATGCGAAGATGTGCGGCCAGCCAATCCCCAGGGGCATAGGGTCATGAATATTTCTTCCAAAACCCCATCTTGAAGAGATGAGCTCCCTGAGTTTAAAGTGACGCGCATAGAAAAATTTTTCACCCACCACCCTCTCAAGGTGGACATACTTCATCTCTGCAAGCGCAGGAAGCCAGAATATAGTGGATAGGGCTATGCCAAAGGCAAAGGCAAGAAGTGCCTTATAAAAACCAGGCCTGTTTTGAAATCCAAAGACCAGTATATAAGCGAAGATGACAGCAGAAAATGGCAGAGACAGACAATTGTGCGATAGTATCAACAGGCTATATGTAATAGATGCGTATGCCAGATATCTCATTCGCCCGGTAACAATCAGCCTCTGAAAGAAGAGAACTGCAAGAGGCAGAAGAGAGAAGGAAAGAGACTCTGAAAAATCCCCCCTTACGTATACATCGCAGATGAAATACGGCGCATAGATAAAGGCAGCACCCGCGAGAAGTGACTCAGGCTTTTCGAATGTCTGCCGGCAGAGGTAATACATAGAAAGTCCGCGCAGGAGGCTCTGGGCAACAATCAAGAGCTTCGCAGAGGCAGTAAAGGTAAAACCAAGAAGGTGAAAAAATGACATCACATAATATGTAAGCGGGGCATAAAAATTCAAGAAGGGGTAGCCACAGCCATACGAGAAATCCTTAAACCATCTGACGTAACCAAACTTTTCTGAAAGGGTGTGAAAAAGCGCAGAGGTCCGAAGAAGATTACTCAGGGAGTCATGGCTGAAAAAAAGCCCTCCCTGAAAAAGAGGGCGCCACAGGGGGATGGACAAAATGCCCATCAAAATCAAAACTACCGCAGGCTCTTTCCATCTATTCTCCGGAGAATTTTCCTTATGACGCAGGCTAAATATAGGCATCTTATTTAGGAACTTCCTTTTTGCGCAACCTAAAGGTTGCGGCTACCTGCTTCTCCCAACCTGGTAGTCGCAGGCTTTAGCCTGCGTTAATACGCTGCTTCTGCTACCGCCTGCGCCACCTTCTTGTGAACATCTAAGTCCAATATATAGGGAACTATTTCCCCTTTCTTAGCACTCCTTGCCAACGCCCTGGCAGCGGCTATCTTCATCCTATCAGTTATCCGCCTGGCTCTTACATTTAAGGCGCCCCTGAATATTCCGGGAAACGCCAGGGCGTTATTTATAGACCTTCCGTCAAAAGATAGAACGGCTCCTGCCTTCAATGCCCTATCAGGCCATATCTCAGGTACTGGATTGGCAAGAGCAAATACGACTGCCTTTTTGGACATTGTCTTCACCATCCTTGAGGTTAACAACCCGGGGGCAGACACTCCAATAAATATATCCTTTTGCCTTATGACATCAGACAGCGGGCCCTTTTCTTTATACTTATTAGTAAATATTGATATTTCTTCTTTATATTCATTCATATCCTCTTTTCTCCCTTTGTAGACCGCCCCCTTTCTATCACAGAGGATGATGTGTTTTAGCTTCCATACCAGCAGAATCCTGGCAATAGCAATCCCGGCGGCTCCGGCACCGCTTATGACTACTTTTATGTTCTCTTTCTTCTTTTTGATGATTTTCAGGGCATTCATGAGCGCAGAAAGAACAACTATCGCTGTGCCATGCTGGTCATCGTGAAAGACCGGGATATCCACTAAGTTCTGCAATTTCCTTTCAATTTCAAAACAGCGTGGCGCGGCAATATCCTCCAATGCTATTGCCCCAAACGTATTCGATATCCTTGCTATACTGCGAACGATTTCTTCGGGGTTTATTGTGTCTATCAATATCGGAACAGCACTTATACCAACAAGTTTGTCAAACAGAACCGCCTTTCCTTCCATAACCGGCATAGCCGCTACGGAACCGACATTACCTAATCCCAGTGTAGCGGTGCCGTCAGTCACAATCGCAACGGTGTTAGAAATGGAAGTGTATTTATACCTTTCCTTACTGTTTTTCAGGATTGCATGGCAGACGCTTGCCACGCCAGGGGTATAAATCTTTTGGAGATCAGATATAGTATTTAGAGCTATTTTGCTCTTCATAGCAAGCTTCCCGCCCTCGTGAAGCTTTAATACTTCATCATTGATTTCAATTAATTTTACGCCGCGTATTTTCTCAATGCGGGATAATACTCTATCAAGATGCTTATTGCTGTCAACATGCACGGTCACATCTCTTATCATATAATGACTATCTAATCTAACCTTGATTATATCTCCAAGCAACCCGCCCTCTTTGCCTATTGCGGCTGCAAGTTCGCCGAATTTTCCGGGTATATCTCTAATCTTGACTCTCAATGTTTTAACAATCTTATCCATATACTTCATCATTCACCCTCATTATCCATATGACAAATATACCTATTTTTATCATCTATATATGACAAATATACAACAATTTAACCAATTTGCAAAGGGCAATGAAATGTCCACCATTGGGGCCCTGGTTAATATATATCCCGCATCTTTATCCTTCGGGCGAGTTTATACCGGAAAATTTCAGCCAGCGGTTTTCTCCCCTTCCCAGGAAGCCGAAAAAGATAGTCATCCTTGAGCCTTGGAATATAATACGGGTCAGCCCCGGTTACCTTAGCCCCAACGCCGGGAAGCGGCCCCCAGAAATTGGTCTTATACCCGGCAGACTTACTCAGAGACACCGAGAGCCCGCATCCATAGCCCCAGGGATATGCAAGATGCGAGATTTTTTTATTAAGCCTGCTCTGAAGGATTTCTTTTGCCTCTTTTAGGCTGGTGGAGATAGCCTCTGCCTGCTCCTGAGGCGATTCAAACCTACCTGCAGTTCCTCTGCCTATGCCTCTCAAAAAGCGGCGAAGCTCCCGTCTCCACATTTTTCGCTCGAAAAAAGAGGCTCCACCGTGCTCCCTTACATATCCGATGCAGTCATCTCTCAACGCCTCGTCATCAAGATACCTCAGGCACTTCCCCATTCTCGAGCCTGTTTTATATACAGGCGCACCAAAGTCTGCAAGCCTGCGGCGATTTCCGCCTGATGCAACAGTTGGGACATCCAGCCCGAGCTCATCTACAAAGATACCCGGATGGCAAAAATCTATAATCTCATCTCCGATAAAGATTTTCTCATGTCTCAATGTATGGGATTGGAAATCAATGATACCGCTTTTATGCATCTGCTCTATCTCGTCCCAGCCCAACCATTGTTTGCCTGCCTGCTTTGTATTTGCCTGC
>CBDUUU010000102.1:0-3888 GCA_965370485.1 uncultured bacterium | reverse complement strand
TCGTAACATTTCCGGTAAAGAGCTCAGCTCCGGCTACAACGACAAGTATAAGGCCTACGCTAAACATTACACCGCCGGCAACCTGTCCCATCCCGCTTGCTATAGTAACTAAAAAAAGCTGGCCGCCGAATCCTATATACAATCCTGCTAAAATACTTAAGAGGAGAAGCTGCCAAATTTTTGTATTTGATTTTTTAATACCAAGTTGCGATATAGTATCACTAACCTCTTTATGACTAAGGCTGGGGGCATATGGTGTATTCACAGATATTTTCTCCAAAATCAGTTTCAATATAACGCCCGAAATCAGCCACGGCGGAACGCCGTCGGCTGCAGCGCATTGTTATGTGTCAAGGCATTGTTATTGTTTATTGCTATTGAGCTTCTTAAATCCTTCTAAGAGCTTTTTCATTGCATACAAATAATAGATGGAAAGTATTGTTGCGAAAAATACCACCCAATCAAGGCCAAAATCCAATTTATAACACCTATACACACCGACAAAAATATGTATAGCGACTGTGGTCGGGTGCAGTGATTGGTTAGGGCTTTCCATTATTTTACAACTGCCGAAGGAATATTCGGGCTCACAGAATCACCTATCACAAGTGCCCCCGTAAAACAGGTACGTCCTTGAAATCGTGCTGCCACCGGACCAACATACGGCACAACGTGCGATTTTTCATCAAAAAAACTCTCTTTAGGATTTGACAATTCTATTTCAGCATATATCAACCCCATAACAATCACCTCCTGATTGTTTCTTGACTCCCACTTCTATCAAACTATATCAATACACCATAGGCGTGTCAACCGTAATTTCCTGTCTTTGAAGCTCGTTCTTGATTATCCTTCCATGCCTGCGCCTTCTCCAGAAAGGTATCCCCCTTTTTCTTATATGAGCCGGTTATGACCAGTTCATCGCGTGCTCGCGTGCACCCGACATAGGCAATCCTTAATTCCTCAGCCTGCGCCCTCTCAACTATGTCACGCCTTACCTCTTCATACCCGCAGGTTTCCCTGAGCCGCTCATCATCTCCCATTACCTTAACCCCCACCCCTAAGTGTCTGCTCACAAGAACATTTCCGCCTGCCACCTTTCCCCTATGGGCTGAATCGGCAAGAAAGACTATAGGGAAATCCAGCCCCTTCGCCTGATGAATCGACATAAGTTTCACACATTCAGAGCTCTCAAGGTATACAGGGGCCTCTTCCTCTGCGGGGAGAGTCTTCAGTCTCTCCTGCATATACCGCACTAAGTCCTCTACAGTCCAGCCCCGCGCCTCAAATCTGCCGGCAATCTCAACCATACGCTGGACATTGGCAACCTTCTGCCACCCCTGAAATGTCCCGGCAAGAGTTGCAACATAGCCGGTATCAGCCGTTAGATGCTCCAGCATCTCCGTAATGCTGAGTCTGTCCCGGAGCCGCCGCAGGCTGCCCAGAATCTGCCCGGCATTTATGAGTCTTTCCCTTTCCGGGAAGGGAAAATCTTCGAATCCGTTCTCGCCAAAAAGGGCATCATAAAGTGATCTCTCCCGGAATTTATGCGGCGTTGTTTTTCCCCATCTCAGGCGAAAGAGGGATTCATCCCTTATGCCAAATATGAGAGAACGAAGAAGCTTAGCAAGGGCCCATTCATCCTCTCTCAGCACAGCAACCAGGGCATTTATTAGCTCCTGCACCTCACTGCATTTGTAAAATCCCCTCCCCCTCACGATATAATAGGGAATCTCAGCCTTGCGAAGTTCATTCTCATAGATATGCGAGCTTGTCATAGCCCTGAACAATATTGCCATATCCTTAAACTGCGCCTTATGCGGCAGACCTTCCCTTGAGTAGACAACAGTGTCCTCTTTCATCCGGCGGATACTCCCGGCAATATACTCTGCCTCGGACTGCCTCAGGGAATCAATGGGCTCATTTTGAGGGCCAAAGGCAGTAACCTCGACTGAACGTCGTTTATTCCCTGAGCTCCTGCCCCTTTCCAAAAAACTTCTCTCGTCATAGCACATCTGAAAAGGCCTCTCCCGCGCAGGCACAATCTGTGAAAAAAGTTGATTCACAAAATCGACAATATGGGGCAGAGACCTTCTTGATTTTGAAAGTCTGAGCCTTTCTTCTTTCCCAAAATTTTCTATTATCCCGCTGTAGGTATCGATATCTGCATCCCTCCAGCCATATATCGACTGCTTTATATCCCCGACGATAAAAAGCCTGCCCGGGGAAAACCCGCCCCCGTCATCACCTGCCAGGCACCTCACGAGCCTCTGCTGAAGCAAATTGGTATCCTGAAACTCGTCCACGAGCACAACCCTGTAAACATCCCGGTAATGGCGGGCTGTCTCGGAATTCTCTTCAAGCAGGCTTACTCCCTTTATGATAAGGTCATCAAAGTCAAGTGCGCAGGCAGCAATCTTCGCCTCTTCATAGCGCCCTGCGGCGCTCTCTGCCACATTAAGAAAGGCATCTTCCCACCGATAACTCTGCATATCGGGAAGGTCTGCCCTCCTCTCATCTGTTTTCACTCTCAGCCCTTCCATCCCCCCTGGCATACTCCTGGAGACCCTGACGATATCCCTCGTGGCACCAAGAACACTTCCCATCCCATAGGTCTCAAGGAGAGATACTACATCTCCTGAAACACCTCTGCCTTTACGCACCAGCGAGATAACAGTCTCTCTGATTGCGCCGGAGAGCATAATCTCAGCCTCAGTCTCCTCCAGCACTACAAAGCCGGGGTCAACCCCGCAGACGAGAGGATTTTCCCTGATGAGCCGTCCGCAGAAAGAATGAAAGGTTGTTATTACCGCTCCGAAAAGTCTCTTCCATGCCGCTTCCCATATCCCGCCTCCCACTTCCTCGAGACGGCGCTCGACCTCCAGCCGTATCCGGTCCCTCATCTCACTTGCCGCTCTCTCCGTAAATGTAAGCGCAATGATATTGTCCACGCTGAGGCTGCCATAGGAGGTCTTGCCCTCAAGAAGCCCTATGTAATACTCAACAAGCGTGAAGGTCTTTCCCGTCCCTGCGCTTGCCTCGACACAGATGTTGCCCTGTATATTCATAAACTATCAAACCTGCCGGAGATAACCAGTCTTACTATTTTTTCGATTCCCTCCTTAAGGGTTTTTATAATCTCATCATCGAACTCGATCTCTCTGTAGAAGCTGCCCGGAGACGACGGATTATTTCTCAGAAGATATATCCCTGCCTTCAGGGAAAAGGGCGCCTTCCATTTTAAATTATTGGATAGATAGCGCTTAACCGCCAGCAGGTATACGCCCAGCTGAAACCGTCTCCGGCCTATCAGGGTCTTTCTCACCGCCTCCATCTGCTTACCGGATGCCGAATATTTATAATCATAAACAGCCGCCACCCCGCCCTTATCATCAAGGTCAACCCTGTCAACCCTTCCATGAATATGGAGAGGAAGTTCGCCAAGCTTCAGGGAAAAGGGATTTTTCCTGCCCCCAAAGGCAAACTCATACAATGATGGCAATGGTGCTGAGCCCGAAGCGAGGCTCGATTTCATTCTTTCTGTCTCAAAGGCAGCAAAGTTATGAACTGCCTTTTTAATCTCCCTTTCCTTTATACGCCAGAAGGACTCATCGGTTATTTCCCCCGAAACCCTGAATTCGCCAAAGGTCTCCTCCATTACCTCATCTGCAATGGCGTGTGGGTCTTCCCCGGACAATATATCCCCGCCCGGCAGCTTCCCAAAAAATCTCCTCAAAATCTCGTGAGTGAGACTGCCCGCAGTGAGTGCCCTGGGCTCAATTGTCCCAGCCTCAATCTCGCTGAGTTTCAAAACGCGCTTTAGATAAAACACAAAGGGGTCTCTTGCAAAGTCCTCAAAGAGCAGGGCCGACCAGCGAATTTCAGTAT
>CBDUUU010000101.1:0-3932 GCA_965370485.1 uncultured bacterium | reverse complement strand
GCCTCCTGCTCGGTCCTTGCCTCCGATGCATTCTTCCCGTTTCCTGATGCAATTCGCGAGGCTCATAAGGCCGGGATAAGGGCAATTGTCCAGCCTGGCGGTGCAAAGAAAGACAGTGAGGTGATTGAGGCCGCCAATGCCTGTCATATTACAATGGTCTTCACGGGGAGAAGACACTTCAGGCACTAACCTCTTCTAATCCCTCGTTAGTGAGCATCTCTAAGAGCTTTTTGAATCTAACTCTGTCATCGATATCCAGAAAGCAGATTCCTGTGAGGTATTTTGAACTAATTATGCTTTTTTTCTGCCAGGCTACCCTGGCGAGCACCTCGAAGGGCTGGGGGCGGATAGGCGTAAAGATATTCACAAGAAGCTGTGTCCCCGGAGAAAATTTCTCCTTTGTTACAAAGCATATTCCTCCGATGGAGACATCTTTGGACACGGATAATTTTTCGCCTTTTTTTGTGAAGATGATGGGGGTTGGCGGGTAGCCTTTTTTAAATTTTTCTCCGTCCTTTTCATAGCGGATATAAAAAGGAAATCCGAACCTGGGATATTTTCTCTTTTCACTCCCTTTGTAAGCTGCCTTTTTAATCATCCTGCACCTCCTGTTATCTTTGATTTATCGCTATCACGCTTTGTTACTGCGGTATACGTGTTTCCCATTGCTTCTTCTTTTACCTCCTCCTTTACTTCCCGAAACAGATATATTATAGTATCCTATAAAAGAAATGGCAAGTAGAAATTCGACGACCGGGCAAAATAAGGCATATCTTGATAGCTTTGTAAATTATGAGAGGCAGCCTCCTTCTTTAAGGTGCGCCTATAATCTTGAGAGGATGCAGGCCCTTCTTGAAAAACTGAGAAATCCCCAGAAGGGGCTGCAGACAATCCACATTGCGGGGACAAATGGAAAGGGCTCTGTAGCGGCTATTGTTTTTTCTATATTGGAAAAGGCGGGGTTAAGGACAGGGCTGTATTCCTCTCCTCATCTTATCTCCTACAGAGAGCGAATCAGAACAACCGGCGGGCTTATATCCGAAGAAGAAATTGCGCATCTGCTGAGTCTAATAAAACCTGTCATCAAAAGAATGGAAAGGGGCAGCCTCGGCAGGCCGACCTTCTTTGAGGTGCATACCGCACTTGCCTTTCTTTACTTCAAGGCAAGAGAAGTGGATTTTGCGGTTATGGAGGTTGGGTTGGGCGGAAGGCTTGATGCTACAAATCTGTGCGAGAGCTGTATCAGCATAATAACGCAGATTGCTGTTGACCATACGGCTCAGCTCGGGGCAGATTTAACATCCATTGCGGGTGAAAAGGCAGGTATTATCAGGAAAGGCGTGCCTGTTGTTGTTTCAGAGGAGGCGCCTGAGGTGAGCGGATGTATCGAGAAAATCTGCAAAGAGAAAGGGGCCGGATTAATTAAAGCAGTCAGGACAGAACCCATGGAAAGCTCGTCCGGAGGAACAAGGTTCAGGGTGCTAACGCCGCGGTTTTCCGGAGACGCTTTTTTTATCCCTCTCCTGGGAATGCATCAGCTCTCTAACGCCGCCTGCGCTATATCGGCTGCCTGCCTGCTTAATATTGATAAAGGACATATCGCCTCGGGGCTTGAAAATGTTTACTGGCCGGGGAGGGCACAATTTGTTGAAGGAAAACCCTCGCTTCTCCTTGATGGCGGGCATAACCCGGCCGCAGCGAGCTCATTCAGAAAGACAGTAAAATCCATTTTCCCCGACAGAGAAATTGTCCTGATAATCGGCATATCGGCGGATAAGGATATGTTGGGGGTTGCCGGAGAGCTTTCAGGCATCACGGGTGAGGTTATATTTACCAGAGCAGATAATCCCCGCTCTGCCGCTCCTGCTGTTTTGAAAAAAAGGCTCGGTGAATTCTACGAAGGCATAACCCTCACAGAAAACGTGGGGGATGCAATCGCTGCTGCAAGGGCGAAGGTCGGCAAGGACGGGCTCATCTGCATAACAGGCTCGCTATTCCTGGTTGGAGAGGCTCTTCAGATTCTTGATGTCCCTGCCTTTTGAGCCCCTTGCGGGATTATAGCAGAGGTGTTATTATATGGTTTGTGTGGGGCTGTGGTGCAGTTGGGAGCACGTCTGACTGGCAGTCAGGAGGTCACGGGTTCGAACCCCGTCAGCTCCACCAATAGATCTTCTCATCGCGCTAATCTCACCCTGAACTTGTTTCAGGGTCTAATTCGATAGTATAGGAATTTCCTTCCTGCGTAGGGGCGACCCTTGTGGTCGCCCAGGGTGGGGACAAGCCCCACCCCTTATAGTCTATATTTAAAATATGCAAAAAGAGATTTTTAGGAATAAAAGGAATTTTGTCTATTAATTGTTAGAGAAAAATGAAAAAGATAAAAATAGCTATATCCATTATCTGGTTTATTTTTGCTGTTCTATTCTTTGGGCTGGGATTTCACCACTGGAATGCCTCTAAACAAAACATTCCTCCGTTTGGAGTTAGTGAACGTCAGTGGAGTAATATGGGTTCAGCAAAGATTCTTGGCACAGATATCGATCAACCAATTAAAGATTTTGCTAAAGACTTCAATTCTTTTCTTAACGGATACAATAATTCTTCAAAAAAACAGAATCAACGTTCAGCATTTGGTTATTGGTTGGCTGGGCTTACTGCGATTATATCGATGCTTCTAGAATGGAAAAATAAATAATTCTCTAACAAATCACTGCACCCGACCAAAAAGTTGGCGCTTTTTGGCGAATGAGTTATAGCGTTAGGCATGCAAATAATATTTGACAGTATCCGAGTAAATGCTACAATAATGCTATGGGGGCAATTGAAAAAGTTTTAGATAAAATACTGCGAGGCACATCGGATGCCAATATTCTCTTTGCAGATTTGTGCCGACTCCTCAAGTTTTTTGGTTTTGACTTGCGAGTCAAGGGAGACCATCATATTTTTACAATGGATGGCGTTGAAGAGATATTGAATCTTCAGCCTAAAGGATCGAAAGCCAAAGTTTATCAGGTTAGACAGGTTCGCAAAATCATTTTTCAATACCACCTGATGTTGGAGGGAAAAGATGGACAGTAAGTACGAGATCATTATTTACTGGAGCAAAGAAGACCAAGCCTATATTGCAGAGGTGCCAGAGCTTGCCGGATGTATGGCTGATGGTGAGACATACCAAGATGCCATCAAAAATGCTGAGGTCGTCATTCAAGAGTGGATAGAAATTGCTCGGGAGGTGGAGAGACCTATTCCGCAACCCAGAGGCAAACTTATCTATGCCTAACAAGTCACTGCACCCGACCAAAAAGCGCCAGCTTTTTGGCGGGTGAGTTCTAGCGTTGTAGAAAAATAATAATAAATGCTGTATATACAATTGCAATATGATATAATCATTCCGTGAAAGAAATGAAAAAGATTAAATTGACTTCAGAAGAGAGAAAAATAGAAAAGGACTTGTTGGAAGGGGTTTATAAACCCGTCTCGAGTAGCGAACTCCGTGCCGTATCAGAAGCGATTGCGCGCAGAAAAAAAGACGCGGTATTAAATATCAGAGTCAACAGCAAGGATTTGGAGTACATCAAGCACAAAGCTAGAAAACTCGGCATAAAATACCAGACCTTTATTTCTGAGATTATTCACAAGGTAGCATTATAAAGGGGCTAACATTTCAGATATCTGTCTATGGAGGCAGCCGCCCTTTTTCCCATACCCATTGCCTCTATGACTGTGGCTGAGCCGGTGACAATGTCTCCGCCTGCCCAGACCCCTTTCCTGGAGGTTGCCCCATCCCCGTCAACGATAATGTAGCCCCTTTTGTCGGTTTTCAGCTCGGGTGTAACTGAGGTAAGCAGTGGATTTGCCCCTGCCCCGATTGCCATAACGACCTCATCCGCCTTTAGTTCAAACTCGGAGTTCTTGACGGGCACAGGGCGCCG
>CBDUUU010000100.1:0-3933 GCA_965370485.1 uncultured bacterium | reverse complement strand
TTTCGGATATGGCTATGTATTCGGCTGAGGCTAATCTCTTTCTCAAAAGATTCCACGGGTAAGCATCGGTTCCGGGCAGTCGATACCGGGGGTTGTGGACAGCGCTGTCATGGCACCAGATGTAAAAGGATTTTTTTCTGCCCTCTTCCCCGATTATCTCATGGAGCGCGGCAGTCAGGGCAAGGTTAAAATGCATCGTGAGGATATTATGAATGAAGCAGACATCGACATTTTTTAAGGTGTCTTTGAGGGACTTTTTGAGCGCGTCTTTCAGCTCGTTGAAACTTCCGCTTATCTTGCCTCTGTAGAGCTGGCCCTGCACGAGTTTTACCGTTGGGCTGGCAGAGGTAAAGTTTTTGATAATGTGGACATCTATATTTTCGGTTGTCTCAGCCCCCCTGCCGGTTATAATCTTTACCCTGTGACCTTTCTGAGACAGCACCTTTGCATGAGCCCTTATTATAAACTCAACCCCGCCTATTACGGGCGGGTAGGAGTAGTGGATGATGGCGACGCTTTTTTTCATAATGCACCTGTGGCTGAGGCAGGACGCTTCTGCCTGTATTCCTTGATGGTAGTCATAGGCGGGCGTTCGTAGAAGCGCAGCTCATCCTCTTTCAGGATATGCCTGTATTCTTTAAGCTTTAGATGATAGACCCTGTCATATAAATCCCTCTCTAATTTTATCTCGCCCTTTTGCCTGAGTTTTGTTATGAAGGTATGCAGGATTCCGAATGACATATTTCCGAGGGCAGGCAGGGATTGGTTTCGATGGAGGCGCCTGTCCATATCGACCTGGGCAAAAACAGACAGACCATATTTGTCATAGATATCCAGGAGCTGGCCGATATCGACACCGTAGCCGACCCGAAATGGAATCTCTTCGAGAATAGACCGTCTTCCTGCGTATTCGCCCGAGATGGGCTGCATAAACAGAGAAAGCTCGGGGTAAAAGTTTGCAAGAAGGGGCCGGACAAGAATCTCCGTAACCCTTCCGCCGCCTGTCGGCTTGGTCCTCATCCCGACTTTCAACGGCCTCTCGTAAAATGCCTTTACATAGCCTATTGTCTCATCCTCCAGCAGGGGGCCAATCACCCCATAGGCAAACTTGGGGTGAATGTTTTTTATATCTGCGTCAATCCAGACGATGATATCCCCTGTGAGAACATAGAGGCTTTTCCACAGGTTTTCCCCTTTCCCTGCAAACGAGCTATAGGAGGGAAGTATCTCGTCGGCAAGATAAGCCTGCGCCCCCGCCGCTTTCGCCATATCCATTGTCCTGTCAGTAGAGCCGCTGTCAAGGACAGCTATCTCATCGAGCAGCGGAAACTTATCCATCAGTTCGCCTTTAATCACCGTTATTTCCTGCGAGATTGTCTTCTCTTCGTTTCTGGTGGGAAACGCCAGGGAGATTTTTACGCCCTTTTTCTTTTTTAGCTCGACCAGCCGGCTGATATCAGAGAATTTCGAATGGTGAAATGTATTATTTTGAAACCACAGCTCTGCGTTTTTATCCATTGATTGTAAGCCCCGTCAGCGCGTGAACGCTTAGTTTATCCGAAACTCCTCAGGGTGCATACTTGAGTCCGCCTCGATTGCTATTTTCTTTCTGAGATAGGCTTCGATGTTTGAAATCTTCTCCCGCTCCTTTTCTAACAGCCACCTTGCGGTTTTTGTGTTTGCCCTTACAGTTATTTTAGGGCGCGGGCCCCTGTAGTATCTGCGCCCCGGGGCAAGCCCCTTCAACTTTCTCTGCACGGCAATGCCTACGGTTTGTGCCGATTTTACCAGGCCCCTTCCGTTACACACCGGGCACTTCTCAAGTAATACTCTCTGAAGGTTTTGTCTGATTCTTTGCCTTGTTACCTCCATCAATCCTAAGGGGCTGAGCTGGAAAATCTCTGTTTTTGATTTGTCCCTTTTTAGCGCCTCCCTGAATCTTTCTAAAAGCATTCTTTGATTTTTAACCTGCTCCATATCGATAAAATCAACGATGATTATACCCCCTATATCCTTTAATCTCAACTGCCTTGCAACTTCATCTGCCGCCTCCAGGTTTACCTTTGTTGCCGTTGCCTCAAGCCCTTTTGCCCCTGTGAATTTCCCGGTATTAACGTCGATGGATGTGAGCGCCTCTGTTTCTTCGATGACGAGATCCCCTCCGGAGGGAAGTCCCACCCTGCATTTGAGAGAGGCCTCTATCTTTTCCTCTATATTATGCGTCTCGAAGAGAGGGGTCTTTTCCCTGTACAGCTCCAGCGCAACCTTCAGGTCGGGGCAGAGCGAGCGCAGGAAATTTTTCAGGATGTGCATCTCCCTTTTATTGTCAACAACGACCTTATCGACCTCAGAGGTGGCAATGTCCCGCATAATGCGGCAGGCAAGCCCGAGCTCTTCATGAATCAGCGCGGGCGTCTTTATGAGTCTGCTCTGTTTCTCTATTCCCTTCCATGTGTTGAGAAGATATCTCAGGTCCGAGGAGAACTGGCGGCCGGTTGCCTCTGCGCCTGTTGTTCGGACGATGATGCCCATCCCCGAAGGCGAAATTTCTTTCAACACTTTCTTCAATCTTTCTCTTTCTTTAATATCTGTGATTCGCTGGGAGATACCGTGATGGGTTGAGGACGGCATAAGGACAAGAAACCTTCCGGGCAGACTCACACAGGGGGAGAGGCGGGCGCCTTTCGTTCCGATTGGCTCTTTGGTGACCTGCACTAAAATTTCATCTCCCCTCTTGATCGGCCGCAGGGCGCGAGATGTAGAAGGGGTTGATTCCTGGCCCGGGTCAACATCTTCGAGATTATCGGAGGTACTCAGGAAACCATCTTTCTGCAGGCCAATATCAACGAACGCCGCCTCCATCCCTGCAATAACCCTTTTTACCTTCCCTTTATAGATACTGCCGGCAATTCTCCTGAAGTCTTTGCGCTCGATGAAGAGCCCTTCAAGAACATCTTTTTCGAAGATAGCCGCTCGTACCTCGTTCTCATCGCTGGTGATGAAGATTACCTTTTTCATTAAAACATAAACCTGCGCATTCTTATATTTTCCAGAAGTGCTATGCTGACCATTGTGGTGGAGAGGAAGGAGCCCCCATAACTTATGAAAGGCAATGGCAGCCCTACAACGGGCACGAGCCCCAGGGTCATTCCAACATTTATAAAGATATGCAGGAAGAGCATAGTTGCAAGCCCTGCCGCAAGAAGGGTTCCAAGGTCATTTTTTGCAGATGAGGCAATGCTAATTGCGCGGTTGAGAAGGAGAAGGCACAACCCGAGAAAGACAACGGCCCCCAGGAAGCCCCATTCCTCGCAAAGTGTTGCGAATATAAAATCGGTCCGGTTTGCCGGTAAGAAACGAAGCTGGGTTTGTGAACCTGCGAGCCACCCTTTTCCAAACAGCCCTCCGGAGCCAACCGCAATTTTGGATTGGATAATGGAATAACCCTCCCCGAGAGGGTCTATGCTGGGGTTGATAAATACAAGGATTCGCATTTTTTGATATTCCTTCAGGAGGAGCCAGCCGGCGGGCAGAAGGAGAAGTGCCACCAGGGCAAGCAAGAGGAGGCGCCGCTTTTCCACCCCCGCGACATAGAGCATACTAAAGAGAATGGGCGGGAGAATAACGGCTGTCCCCAGATCCGGCTGTCGAATGATAATGACCATTGGAATGATAGTAATGAGAAAGGATATGACAATGACCTTCCCCGGCTTTTTAATTTCCCTCTTTTTCTCTGCCAGGTAGCGGGCAAGGGTAAGGATAAGAGTTAGTTTCACGAATTCTGAGGGCTGGATGGACAGCCCCCCGATACGAAACCATCTCTGTGCGCCCGGGCTGCCTTTATGTGATAGATAAAGGAGCAGCAGCAGCAGGATATTCAGTGAGTATAGCAGATAAGCAAATTTGCCCAGCGATTTGTAAGTTATAAGGAGA
>CBDUUU010000099.1:0-3975 GCA_965370485.1 uncultured bacterium | reverse complement strand
GAAATCCCGCTTATCGGAGTCCATTCCCGCCGCCTCCACCAAATGAGGAATTCTCGGTAACTGCCAGAGACGGCAAACAGTATCGCACCAGGCATTATAATCTTGATGCCATTATTTCTGTTGGTTATTCTGGACGAACTGAAGAAATCGGTGTTGCAAAAAGCATTTGAGGGGAAGTTGTAGCTCAAAACCGTGAAATTCGCTATTTTTTGGCAATTCTTCACGATTATGTTGACAAAAGGGCGAAAGGGTTTATTAAGAGAGCGGTATTATTGAGAACAGCACTCTCACTCTTGAAGAAACAGAGAAAATCCTTTTGCAAATAAAGCAAATCGCCAAACCATAGAAGCTTTTTTTGAAAAAGGCGTTTGGAAGATTGGAGTAAATCAAAGGTTGCTAAGTCAAAAAATAGTCCATTAATTTATATCCGCCTTTCATATGGACACTGCCTCCGGCAGCAGAGACCTCGCTAAATACACTGGTCCTATCAGGGCTGATGCCATCGCCGCAAAGCGCAAAGGGGACAGGCTCATCAGTATGTGTCCTGACACTGACAGGGGTGAAATGGTCAGGCAAAACGGTGATGCGATATCCGCCGAGCTCCCTGATATAAGCAAAGACAGGGCCTATTGTCTTTTTATCGAAGTCTTCTATTGCCCTGACCTTTGCGCGGGCATCCCCCATATGGCCTGCCTCATCAGTAGCCTCCAGATGGACAAGGACAAAGTCATCATCCCTCAGGCAGGAGATGGCATATCTTGCCTTTGCCTCGTAATCCGTATCAAAATATCCGGTAGCCCCGGGAACACGTATTACCTTTAGCCCTATACAGACCGCAATCCCGTTTACTACATTAACAGCCGATATCACCCCTCCTGTTACCTTGAACCTCTCTCCAAATGGCGGAAAACTTGCAGTCCTTCCCTGCCCCCATAACCATATCATATTGGCGACATTTTCTCCTAAATCCTGCCTGAGCTGGTTTATCTCATGCCCCTCAAGAATTTCCCTGGAGGCATCCATCAGCTCTCTCAGCGCGCCGCTGCCCTCACCCCGTGGAAGATACCTCTTCATCTGCCTGCCGCTGATATCATGAGGCGGGGTGCACCGGAGCAGGTCCGGCTGAAGAGATGAAAACCTACTCCCCTCTCCCGTATGGATAACGAGGATGTGGCGATAATGAACCCCCGGGTAAAACTTGAAGTCATCACTGCCAAGGCGGCGGTTAAGCAAATCAATTAAAACCCCTGCCTCTTTTGTCGATATGTGGCCGGCGCTATAATCAATGAGTACACCTTCACCGGTTGTAACAAGGTTACATCTGAAGGCAATCTCATCCTCTTTGAGTTTGATGCCAATACTCGCCGCCTCAAGAGGCCCCCGCCCACTGTGAAACTTGCGGGGGTCATAGCCAAGCAGAGACATAATTGCTATGTCACTGCTTGCCCCCGAGATATGAGGAACCACCTTTATTGTTCCCGAGATACCCTCCCTGGCAATCCTGTCCATATTTGGAGTTCTTGCTACCTGCAGCGGGGTCCTGTCATTGAACTCCTCCAAAGGGTAATCACTCATCCCATCAGCAATAAACATCGCATACTTCAAGGTGATTTCCCTTCCTGCAATATCTCTATCCGCACAGGGGCTACGCCAATCTCTATAAGGTCAAGCTTCTCGGCGGCCGCGCGAGAGAGGTCAATGACCCTGCCCCGCACAAACGGCCCGCGGTCATTGATACGAACCGTAATGCTCTTCTTACAGTCAAGCCGCCTCACCAGCACATACGTGCCAAACGGCAGGCTTTTATGCGCGGCGGTCATCTTGGTCTCATCATAGACCTCCCCGTTTGCCGTTAAGACATTCTTTGACTCCTTCTCTCCATACCAGGAGGCATTTCCATAGATCACATAGTTCTTGCGCGGCATCTCTCTTATCACCAGGAACAGGCAAATGCCGCACAGCACAAGAATAAATATTATAAAACGTTTCAATTTAATCATATAACAGATATTTCTGCCTCTTCTTTCTGAAATCCGCAAGCTCTGTCTCCCAGCTTGCGATGATTTGCCTCGGGTGCTCCCCTGCCTTCAGCGCAAGACGCACACGGGGAGTCCCGATATGGCGGTCAAAGCTTTCCTCCCGTTTTCCTTTAAAGGTCTCCTCAAAATCCGCCGGATAAAGTTTCCTCATCGCGTAGAGTATATATATCCCGGCAGACAACGGCATAAACTTTTTCTTATCACGTATCTCAATGTGTATGGTGTTTCTGCGCCTGCGGAAATATACCCCCGGGATGCGGAAGCTGTTCAGCTCCTGCGCCAGCTCTCGTGGCGAACCAACTCTCGGCTTAATCACCTGAAATGGGTATTTAGTGCCGATGCCGACAGAGACAAGCCCTGTCTCCCCGAGGAGGCCGAGCCCTCCATAGGGAAGCACTGCCTCAGGGGTGGGGATATTAGGGGAGGTAGGAATCCACCTTAGCCCTGTATCTTCCCAGAACATAGAACGCCTCCACCCCTCCATCTTTACAACTGTAAGCTTTTCCGAGAGATGAAACTCTCCCTGATAAAAGAGCGCCAGCTCCCCAACCGTCATCCCGTGAAGCACAGGCACAGGGAATGTTTCAATAAGAGATTCGCCGACACTCTGAAGCAGGGGCCCTTCTATTTTTAGCCCGCCCTGCGGATTAGGCCTGTCAAGGACAATAAAGTCTACACCTGCCTCATCCGCCTCCTTCATTGCACGAGCCATAGTGCCGATATAGGTATACCAGCGGACTCCAATATCCTGGATATCGAAGACAACAGCATCCAGTTCCCTTAATATTTCTCCGGTAGGGCGCTGTGATTTGCCATAGAGGCTATATACAGGCAGTTCCTTCTCCCTCTCATCATCCACCTCTTTGCCCGCCGGCTTATCCCCCTTAAGTCCATGTTCCGGAGCAAATACGCAAACGAGCGCAACATCCCGGCACTTACGGAGAAGCTCAATCGTTGACCTGCCCCGGCTATCCCTGCCCGTGGCGTTTGTAATAAGCCCGAGTCTTTTTCCTTTTACGACGGAGATTTGGCTTTCAAGAAGCAGGTCTATCCCCGTCTTCACCCCGTTAGAAATGGACTTTCTAACAGGGCTCGCTAACGCTCCTGCATGCCCAACGGATAATAAGCAAAATGCAGCCACTAATAAACCTTTCAAAGAACATCACCCTTAAAAAGTCTTTTTCCGCAGTATCTGCAGTCTTGCTCTTTCTGGGTATATCCGTCAACAACAAAACAGTGCCTGCACCGTATATTCCGGTGAGCAAGCGCCCTTGTTACTGTCCGACCCTTAGCCCTCTTAACCACAGGGGCGCCTTTTTCTTCTCTCTTAAGATTAAGCGCCCTCAGTTTCGAAGAAATTGCCTTCCTGCTTACCTTAAATTTTTTAGCAAGCTGCTCATTGTCCGTCTTCACAAAATGTGTCCTTAAAAACTTACATTCCTCTTCATTCCACTTTTTTGCCATTTCTTTCACCCTCCTTTGTGATAAGTATCAAAACCTCTATTTTACCCGCGCATGAGGAATATTTGGACTAGCAGGGTCAACTGTGATTTCTCTGCGGCTTGCGTTTACCACTAAATCCATATCTTCCATTGGCACAGCGCCAAGCAGAACCTCATTTCCAAGAACTAATGCACCGACAAAACAAAACCTTTTGTCAAAACTAACCTTAATTGGGCCGACGTATGGAACGTTTATACTTCGACCATCAGCTACCGATACCTCCCGCATCGATTCTGTTTCGAGATTAAGCTGTAAGGCAATATGTTCAGGAATACAAAGCATCAGTGCGCCTGTATCAGCTAATGCCTTTACTTTGATAGGTTTAAAATCCTGTTGTCCCGGATTGCTTAATTCTATTTCTGCGAGTACATATCCCATGTTTGTCCCCCTCCTTATGAAAGATTTTGCCCTTTATTTATAAGGCTTTTTTATT
>CBDUUU010000098.1:0-3979 GCA_965370485.1 uncultured bacterium | reverse complement strand
TCAGGTGATATTCAAAGGGCCAGGGTCAAATATTAGTAGGTTAAAAATTCCCGCGAAATCAGAGCGGCAGACTATTCCTCCATCCATAATTGAACGGCTGAGTAATAGACAAAAGAAAATGGTCACGTTGTTATTAAAAAACGAAGTTCTTACCAGCAGTCTTTGCGAGAAAAAGTTTGGTATTACCAGACCTACAGCCGCCAGCGATTTTGCTTTTTTAGTTAAACTGGGATTAGCTGTCAAGCAGGGAAAAGGAAGGGCAACACATTATGTGCTTGCGCCAAGGCAAAATCGTTAAATAGTCGTTAAGTTATTTTAAATAATCGTTAATTTAGAAGTTTGATTCAAAAAAGCGACTCCTTCTCATACATCTTACTACCATCACATTTTGGCCAACTCGCCATCGTCTGGCAGCAAACCGCAAAAGGACAAAAAGTACACCGGGTATTTCTACCCAAAAAAGGAACTACAGCGGAGGAGTTGGTGAACCATGACTTCCTGGATGCCAAGCCTCTTTCTTGTCCTGTTATTGATGAGCTTAGCCAGCGAATTCAGAACTTTCTAAAAGGTGAACCAATTAGGTTTGAATTAGATATTATTGTTCTTGAAAAATGTTCCGATAACCAAAAGAAAGTTTTCTTGGCTGATTATGACATTCCCCGTGGTTGTGTAAGTACTTATGGAAAAATTGCAAAACATTTGGGGATGAACTATCCACGCGGTGCGCAGAATGCTGGCACAGCCTTAAAAGAGAATCCTTTCCCTATTATTTTCCCCTGCCACCGTGTTATTAAATCTGATGGAGACATAGGTGACTATCAAGGCGGCATAGAAATGAAGAGAGCTCTGCTTGAGATGGAAGGCGTGGAATTTTTGTTGTATCTGCATGAGAAATATGGTTTAATGCAATTTGGCAATGGTAACTTATGCACGCGCCCGTAGCTCAGTTAGGATAGAGCAGCGGTTTCCTAAACCGCGTGCCGGAGGTTCGAGTCCTCTCGGGCGCGCCAGGATGAAGCCCCCTCAAGGGGTTACGGTCATAATCTTTCTTGCCTGCTCGGGGTATCCGGCAACGAATTTCAACTCTTTGTCCGTAAGCGGCTTCTGTGTGTGCACGTTTGCATAGCGGACAAGCTCCAGTATCTCGGCGGCCTCTTTGTCATTTTTAAATGCCACCTCCAGTTTATCATACACATTCCTGAAGCCTTTAATCCCGCTGTATTCGCCGGCGACAATCTGCCTGCCTGTCTCGATTATCTCGGGCTCACCCCTCCCGAGCTCCTCAAAATTATAAAGTTCATAGTTTCGCCTGTCTTTAAGCGCCCCGTCGGCATGAATGCCTGATTCGTGTGCAAAGGCGTTTGCCCCTGCGCCAACCTGGTTTATGGGGATGGGAACCCCGAAGGCATATGAGGCGTATTTTACAATCTCCCAGCTTTTAGAGAGGTCAACCCGCCCGTCAAGCAGGTCTGTCCCGGCAAAACCACTTGCTTTCCTGATGGCAAGTATTACCGAGACGAGGTCACAGTTCCCTGTTCTCTCCCCCATGCCGTTGACTGTCGTGTTGATGTACGCATCACACCCCGCGTCGATGGCTCCTTTGGCGGCGGCGATTGAGCAGGCAACAGCAAGCCCTAAGTCGTTGTGGCAGTGAGGCTCAATGGGAATCTTTACCCTGGAGGTAAGCCTGCGCACCCTCTCGTAGATTGTAAACGGGTCATCTACCCCGAGTGTATCACAGTATCTTATCCGGTCGGCGCCGTGCTCCTTTGCGGCGGAGGCAAATTCGAGCAGATACTCATCATCAGTTCTTGAGGAGTCCTCTGCATTGATGCCAATGGTCTCGACCCCGCACTTTTTTGCAAGGTCAAGGGCATCTGTCATCATTCGGATGATGTTTGGCTTAGAGAGGTCCTCACTCTCCCTCCTTACTACACGCCCTTTAAATTTGCCGTCTGTCATCTGCCTGGAGGTCGATATAGATAGATTCAGGTGTTTGACCTTTGTGTGCTTAAACGTCTCCTCCACATCAGCTGTGATTGCCCTACACCAGCCGGAGAGGATTATGGGTTGGAGCAGCCCGAGCTCAGCCAGTTCGATGTTTGCATTTATATAGTTTGTTTCGTGTTTTGTAACAGGAAAGCCAAACTCACTCTGGTATATACCCATCTCATTGAGGTAGATATTTATAATGGTCTTCTCAAGCTTTGCCAGGCCGAGCTTTGCCGTCTGCACCCCGTCCCTGTTTGTTACGTCAACGATATAAATCTTGTTTTTTTTCTCCATATCTCCTCCTTACCTGTGCACCAGGCTATGCCTCTTCCAGCGCCTGTCATCCCTTTGAGGGTAATCTGAGCGATAATGCGCGCCTCTGCTTTCCTTTCTCTTTAATGCAGATTTGACAACGAGCTCTGAGATAGTGAGCATATTCTGGAGCTCAAAATCAGCCTCCCTGGTAAAACGCATACCGAGTATGGGTCTTAACTCCTTGAGGGTCCGCGCCGCCTCCCCCAGTGATTTGCCGCATCGGACAATGCCTGCCCTTTCCTCCATAAGCCGGCGAAGCCGGTCCCTTATTCTGCGTACGTTTACTCCTTTGCGTGCCTGTCTTTTGTATGAATACCGCCTTATGGGTTTGCCCGGTGGTTTTTTATACCCGCGGGCGCGTTCCCCAACCCTTTTCCCGAATACGAGACCCTCCAGCAGGGAGTTGCTTGCAAGTCTGTTTGCCCCGTGAACCCCTGTCGAGGCTGTCTCTCCACAGCAGAGTATCCCCTCAATATTAGTTTCACCCCACAGGTTGGTCTTTATCCCTCCCATCATAAAATGGGCGGCGGGTCTCACAGGAATCATATCCCTGGTTACGTCAAGTCCATTATCCCTGCAGGTTTTATCTATTGTCGGGAAGCGCTTTTTTATGAGTTTGGGGCTGAGGTGTCTTATGTCCAGAAAGACGTTTTTCGCTTTGCCCGGTTCTAACTGGCTGAATATTGCCCTGGCAACCACATCCCTGGGGGCAAGGTCACCCATCTTGTGCTTGCCCCTCATAAAGGCCTGCCCACGTGCATTGCGAAGTATCCCTCCCTCTCCCCGGACTGATTCTGAGATAAGGAAGCGGAAGCCATCCGGCAGATAAAGCACTGTTGGATGGAACTGAATAAATTCTAAGTCCTGGAGTATACAGCCTGCCCGGTAGGCAATTGCCAGCCCATCCCCCGTTGAGATTGCGGGGTTTGTTGTGTTCTTGAAGATCTGTCCCACCCCGCCGGCGGCAAGCACTACTGCCCGGCACATAATAATTGCAGGCCTTTTATTATGCAAAACAAGCGCCCCCAGGCACACGCCTCCTGCAGTGATTACGTCAAGAACAAAGGTATGCTCCAAAAAGCTTATTTTTTTTATTCTTCTGGTTTCCCGAAGCAGTGTGTTTTCTATCTCTTCTCCTGTTGCGTCCCCGCCTGCGTGAAGAATCCGCCTTTTACTGTGTGCGGCTTCCTGTGTGAAGGAAAGTCTTCCTTTTTCCTTATCGAAGTTTGCACCCCATGAGATGAGCTTGCGGACCTGCGGGATGCCTTCTTCTACGAGGAGTTTTACTGCTTTCCTGTTACAGAGTCCGCCCCCTGTCCGGATGGTGTCTGTGAGGTGTATTCCCGGTGTGTCCTTCCTGCTAAGAGCGACGGCGATGCCGCCCTGGGCGCGCCAGGTAGAGCCCTCCCGGATCAGGTCCTTGGTTATAATAGCTACCTTTGCATAATGAGATGCCTCTATTGCCGCAGACAGCCCTGCCACGCCGCTTCCGACAATAAGAAAGTCTGTTTCCAGCTTTGCGCATTCGGCGGGATTAAAATCTATTAAGTACCGCGGGTTCATTTTTTCTTCTTTGCCTTTTTTAAGATATGAACCTTCGCCTTTTTTATAGGAGAGACGAGGTCCCTGTGCGAGGGGCCGATGTAGGCACCGGCCCCGCATTCGTTGCAGT
>CBDUUU010000097.1:0-4029 GCA_965370485.1 uncultured bacterium | reverse complement strand
AAAGGGAGAGATTAGACAGCACAGGAATTGGCCAGGGAGTGGCCATTCCTCACGCAAGGACAGAAATTGTCAAAGAGATAACAATTACCTTTGGCAGGTCGCAGAAGGGAATAAACTTCGAATCTCTTGACGGCGGGCCTGTACATCTTATCTTTCTAATAGCCTCGCCCCCGAAGGACAGCGGACTTTATCTAAGAATACTGGCTCGCCTGTCCTCCCTTCTGAGAAAGAAGAAGGTAAGAGAGAGCCTGCGAGAAGCAAAAACAGCAGACGAGGTTATCTCCCTGCTCAGCTGTTTTGAGGAGGAAATAAAGAGTACATTTGAGGGATGATTTGAAAGAATTGCTTATACCGGGAGTAGCAAGCTTCATTGCCATTGGCTTAACTACCGGTCTTTTAATCTCTCGTGCGGGCAGGGCGAGAAAGGCACTGCTGCGAAAGGTGGACGAGCTTTCAGCAGCCAATGCCGGGCTGAATCAGAAGGTGGATGAACTTTCAACAACCAATGCCCGGCTGAATCAGAAGGTGGACGAGTCCTATGTAAGCAGTATCAAAGCGCTGGTAGAAACCATTGATGTAAGAGACCATTATATAAGACACCACTCTGAGCATGTAAGCAGGTATGCCGTGAAAATAGCCAGGCAGATGGGACTTTCTGAAGAGGAGACAGAGAAGATTCGCCATGCCGCTCAGCTGCATGACTTGGGGAAACTTGGCATACAGGACTATATCTTAAATAAACCGGAACAACTAACAGAGGAAGAATGGAAACAGATAAGACAACATACCTTAAAGGGCGCAAGGATACTCAAGCCTATAAAACCCCTGGGCGGGGTAGCTAAGATAGTAAAACTGCATCATGAGCATTTTAACGGAGAGGGCTATCCTGATGGCTTGAAAGGGAAAAAGATTCCCATCGGAGCAAGGATTATCTGTGTAGCCAGTGCCTTTGATGCTATGATTACGGAAAGGCCCTACAGAAAGGCCAAAAGCTACGCAGAGGCAAAGGCAGAGTTGAGAAGGTGCGCCGGCACACAATTTGACCCGGAGGTAGTGAGGGCATTTCTCGGGCTCTCGAGCCTCACATGACATCTATACCGAACCACCCCTCCTTTGTCATGCTGAACTTGATTCAGTATCTCAATAATTGAATTAGACCCTGAAACAAGTTCAGGGTGACATTAGCGCGTGAACGCTTACAATTCAGCGGACGAGCCTGCGCACCTGTTTTAGATACCGCTCCACACCTGGCTGGTGCCTGAACACGAGAGAGTGCTCGAGCAGTTCTACCGCCCTGGCAAATCTTCCGCGCTCAACCTCCACCTGCGCCTGGCGCAAAAGCGCCTCTGCCTCCCTTCCCTTAATGCGGGATGCCTTTTCATAGGCAATCACTGCCTCCTCGAGCCTGTTCATCTGCCGATGCAGGTCTCCGACAGCCACAAGGGTAGCCCCATCGAGAGGGTCTTCCCGCAGAAGCCTCCGGTAGGAGGCGAGCGCCCCATCGTAATCGCCTCTTAAACAGGACAGTTGAGCCTTTAATCGATATAATTTGCACCTTTGCCCGGGTTCTACTAGAGACTGCCCAACAACTTCTGCTGCTCTCTTAAATAAAACGGCTGCCTCAGATTCTCTCCGGAGCATAACAAAACCCTCTATGGCACGCAGGAGCCTGGCAAATGAAGGTGCTTGCGCGGAAAATGCCTGCCTGTATGCAGAGCTCGCAAGAGATGGGCAGGCGCTATTTAGATACAGGTCACCGAGCGTGGCAAGGGCTTCATTTGTAATAACATCAAGCCGCCGGGCGCATTCCAGGTAGACAATTGCCTCCTCTGTTTTGTCGAGGGCAATGCTGACATTAGCCGCAAGCACCCACAACTCGCCGCGGGAGGGCTTCCTGTCAATCAGATTTTTTAGAAGCCGAAGCGCCTCTTTATATCGCTCCTGCTCAAGCAGGCACTTTGCCAGCCCAAGGTATGCATCGCTGTCGGAGGGTTTAAGAAGTATTGCCCTGCGATACGCACTCTCAGCAGGGACAGATTCCCCCTGCAGCAAAAAGGTGTACCCAATTAATGTCAGTGTCTCCGGCCGCAAATCACCCCCGATAAGAAGCGGCTTGAATACCTGCACTGCCTCTTCGGTTTTTTCCTGAAGAATTAATGCCCTGCCAAGATTCGCCCGCGCGCGGGTAAAGGATGGGAACTTTTTGATAGCAGCCCTGTAAGAGAGCTCAGCCTGAGAGGCATCACCTTTCCGGAGCAGGAGATTACCAAGGGCAAAGTCCAATGCGGCAGATGATGCCCTGGTAATGGATGAGCTCAGCAATTTCACCGCCTCAGCTCTGTCGGTTGAGGATAATTCTACAATCTCTTTTAGGAACTTAGCCTCTTCCTTTGTTACGGTAGGCACAGTCTGCCCGGCACACAGGGCAGACTGTGCGCTAAAAAGCAAAACCGCTATTATTACCACAGCACCTATTTTCTGCTCCGAGACTCTTCTTCGAAAAATATGTGCCGGGCTCATAAATTCTCCTCAATCACTCATGTAGTTGCCTCATTTATGAGGCATTGCCCGATAAATCGGGCAACTACATCCGATAGCAGGCAGTTCATTGATTTTCGCTTTCCTCCAGTCGAAAAAGCAATGGTAGCCTCACGCGGGCGGCTACGGCCCTGCCCCGCAGGAGAGCAGGCTTAAATCTCCAGTGCCCGAGTGCCCTGACCGCAGAGTTGACAAAAACCGTCCCCGGAGTGCAAGAGATAACCTCAATATCACGCACCTCTCCCCCTGCATCCACAACAAAAGCAAGCTCAACTCTCCCCTCGAGCCCTCTTGCCCTTGCCCCCGGGGGATAAAACGGCAAAATCTTCACAATAGGCTGAGGGGGCTGGTCTACCTCCGAGAGCTCAAAGACTAACCCGGAGAGCTCCAGAGAAGGAAAATTCAGGCTAAAATCCCCATAGCTGCTGCCCAGCCCTATGTCCAGGCCAAGCGCAACCTGCAATGGGAGCAAATCCCGCTTCATCCTCAGTTTTGGTTTTGCCAATCTCCTGGGCTGTCTCCTCTTCCGCGGGGGCGGAGGTTCCCTGAGCAGCGGGGCAGGCTTCGGTACTGTCATATCTAACCGGTGAGATGTGCGGGAGCGGCGGGTCTTCATAGAGACAACATCGATAAGCGGCAGGCTCAAAAAGGTAAATAATGTAAGAGCGGCGGCGGCAAGACTAACGCGCCGTCTCCAGTATGGGCGGGGCAAACGACTGTACAATTATTTCTCCCTCTCTGCGGCAATGCTAACCTGTCTTGCCCCTGCCAGCTTGCACTCATCGATCACATCCACCACAACCCCGCTCCGGGAGGATTCATCCGCCAGGATAATCACGGGCATCTCCTCATCACGCAAGAGTCTGGCAACTACCCCCCGCACACCCCTCAAGCCAATGTCTCTACCCCCATAGACAATCCTGCCATCGGCAGTAACCGCTATTAAAATGCTCTTCTTCTCAAGATTCTCGGAGCTTGCGGCTCTGGGCTTTTGCACCTCTACCCCGGTCTCCTCAACAAACACCGTGGTAACCATAAAGAAGATTAGCAGAAGAAAGACTATATCAATCAGCGGGGCCATATTAATCTCTGCTGTCCGGGACTGCCCGGTGTCAAAATTATTGCGTCTCATTTTTATACTGCCGTGTCAACTAAATCGTAGTTGCTTGATTTATCAAGCTTATCTGACGCTGTGCCCAATGAATTGGGCAACTACAATACAACCTTTATTTAGTTGACAAAGCATTATGCCACCAGCCCGCTAAAATCAGGTGACTCTCATGCATAGCAAAACGGACCTTAAGCTGATTATACATCTGGCGCAGCCTTACCAGCCCAAAAACACCGGGAAGAGCTGTAATCAGCCCAAACTGCGTTGTTATTAATGCCTGGCTGATACCGCCGCTAATCATATTTGCAGTGCCGGCGCCCCTGCCCGAGACAGCCAGAAATGTCCCAATCATCCCCAGCACCGTCCCCAGCAGTCCCAGC
>CBDUUU010000096.1:0-4064 GCA_965370485.1 uncultured bacterium | reverse complement strand
AGAGGCAATTGGCAAAACCTACTCTGCAGTGAGTAAAATTAACTTCGAGGGAATGCATTATAGAAAGGATATCGGGAAAAAAGGAAAAGTGCTTATTGACATAACTCAGGAAGACCGATAGGATATTGTAGTTGCCCGATTTATCGGGCAAACTAAACCTCATAAATGAGGCAACTACATAGTTACCGGAAAAGGCAATAGGAGGCGGGTGTGGCTAAATCCCTTGTAGGAATCGTAGTTGGCAGCAGTTCGGACCTCTCTGTGATGAAAGAGACTGAGGAGCTCCTTAAACACCTTGGTGTCCCATATGAGATAACTATATCCTCTGCCCATCGCAAGCCCGCGGCAACTGCCGCCTATGCAAAGAAGGCATTCTCAAGAGGTATAAAGGTAATAATCGCAGGGGCAGGAGCAAGCGCACACCTTCCGGGGGCAATTGCCTCCCGCACAATCATACCTGTGATTGGCGTCCCGTTGGATGCCACTCCACTCGGAGGACTTGAGTCATTTTATTCCATACTGCAGATGCCCTCCGGTGTGCCTGTGGCAACGGTGGCTATTGGGAAAAGCGGGGCCCGCAACAGCGCCATTCTGGCCGCACAGATACTCGCTCTGAAATACCCCAAAATCCGGGAAAAACTAAGGAGATATAAGAAAAACCTTGCAGGAAAAACAGGTAACAAATGTGCCTCATAAATGAGGCAACTACACAGGTAAATGCCAGGAGGTAGTCGCACCCTTCAGGGTGCGCAGGCTGAAGCCTGCGGCTACCACGAATTATGAAAATTTTGAAGATAAACCCTCTGTATCCTGAGGGATACAAAATCGAAGAGGCAGCCGCGGCTATCCGCGGCGGAGGTCTGGTGGCATTCCCAACCGATACCGTGTATGGGATAGCCGCAGACATATTTAACGAGGAGGCGATCAGGCGTCTCTTCAGGGCGAAGGGCAAAAGCCCATCCACACCCGTACCCGTTCACATAGCAAGGGTTGGTGATGTTCTGCCTCTTATCGATAAGATGCCGCCCATTGCAGAGAAACTGATGGAAAAATTCTGGCCTGGGCCGTTAACAATAATCTTCAGGGCATCGCAGGCAATCTCGCCATTGCTGAATGCAGGTTCTTCTACAATAGGTCTGCGCCTGCCGGATAACAAAATTGCCATTGAGCTGATTCTTAAAAGCGGCATCCCCCTCACCGCCCCGAGCGCAAACATAACAGGCAAACCCCCTCTCCGGAACGCACAGGAGATAGCAGGAAGCGGCCTGGCAGCCCTGCTCGACATAATCATTGAAAATGAACAGGCGGGTGCCGGTATCCCTTCAACAGTGCTTGACATAACAGGTACTGCCCCGAGGGTTTTGCGAAGAGGGGCTGTCCGCGAAAAAGACATAATGGCAAACATTCACGGTTGCATATAATGAGAGAGCTATGATATCTGTGCTGTTTGTATGCACCGGCAATAGCTGCCGGAGTGTCATTGCCGAGGGCCTGTTTAAAAAGGCGCTAAGGGACAGGCAGATAAAGATGGATGTTGATGCCGCCTCAGCCGGAACATCACCGCTGTCGGGAATGCTCTCCCCCCCCGGGGCAATAAAGGCAAGCAGGGAGCTTGATGTTGACATCTCAGCCCATAAGGCTACAATGCTTACCAGGGGGCATATCAAGGAAGCAGACTTCATTCTGGCAATGGATGAAAGGCATAAAAAGGCTATATCCCGAATGGACAAAGACACACAGAAAAAGACCTTCCTGCTAAAGGAATTTATGAAAGGCAGCGCAGACAACCTTGACATCCAGGACCCAATCGGCCAGCCGCTGGTCACATATCAAAAATGTGCGCAGGTCATCAATAAATCCCTCGACGGATTCATTGACTCCAAAATTTTGCCGGTAGAGCTTGACATCGCCCTCGGCAGTGACCACGCCGGCTATGCCCTGAAGGAAGCGGTGAAGGTGATACTGAAAGAAAACAACTACAGCTATACGGATTTTGGCAGTTGTGACGCCAACCCGGTTGATTACCCCGACTATGCGCATCTCGTTGCAAGGGCTGTGGCAGAGGGCAAAAACGGGCGCGGCATTCTAATCTGCACTACGGGTCTGGGAATGTCCATTGCGGCAAATAAGGTTGCCACAATAAGGGCTGCTCTGTGCCTGGGGAGTGATTCGGCAAAACTGAGCAGGCTTCACAACAACGCCAACATTCTTGCCCTCGCCTCGAAATATGTAAAGGGGGAAAATCTAAGTGAAATGCTTCACATCTGGCTTACAACCGGCTTCACCTCAGATGAAAGGCATCTGAGGCGCCTGAAGAAAATCCGGAAAATCGAACAAGGAGGACTCGTATGACTATCAGTCTATTTCGCGTACTTTTACTGGTCGCAAGCTTATCTGTCGGATACAAACTCGGGGGCGAATTTGGAGCTACATCCCTGGTCGGCGCCCTCTTCGGAGGAGGGGTAGCAATCGTCGTGATTGCATTTGAAATCGGCACCAGAAAGGCATCATTTAAAGACCTGGCGGTCGGAACAGTGGGGCTAATCCTGGGGCTGCTGGTTGCCAATCTCATCTCCATTCCGTTTTATCTGATACCGCTTGGAGGCCCGCGGAAGTTCGTTCTGCCGCTCATCTCTAACATCGTTCTGGGCTACTTCGGCCTGATATCGGCTCTGAAGAGAAAGGAAAGCTTCTCGATATTGCCGCTTTTCAGGGCACAGGGGGCAAGAGGGGCATTCCTCAAGATTCTCGACACAAGCGCAATTATAGACGGGCGAATAGCAGACATCTGCAGCACAAAATTCGTTGAGGGGACACTCATTGTCCCGCGTTTTGTTTTGAGAGAGCTCCAATTGGTGGCTGATTCGTCTGACCAGCTAAAGCGGAAGCGGGGCAGGAGGGGCCTGGAAATCCTTGAAAAACTGCAGAAGGACGAAAACGTAAAGGTCGTCATCCAGGACACAGACTACCCCGATATCAGAGACGTCGACAGCAAGCTTGTAAGACTTGCAAGGGAAATGGATGCATGCATCGTTACGAATGATTATAACCTGAACAAGGTGGCGAGCTTGGAAAAGATTATCATCCTGAATACGAACGAACTTGCAAATGCTATGAAACCTATAATCATTCCGGGAGAGGTAATGACTGTGCGTATTGTGAAGGAAGGCAGGGAGGCCAACCAGGGGGTTGGATACCTGGATGACGGAACAATGGTTGTTGTCGAAAATGCAAGGAGACACACGGGAGCAACGAAGAAGGTTGTAGTAACAAGCGCACTACAGACACCGGCAGGGCGAATGATATTCGGACTGCTGCAGGAAGACGCAAAGTAAAATGGCCGGCGTTCTCTACTGCGTAGCCACCCCGATTGGCAATCTCGAGGACATTACCCTCCGCGCACTGCGCATCCTGAAAGAGGTCGACAGAATTGCCGCAGAGGATACCCGCCACACCCTGAGGCTCCTGAACCACTACAAGCTGAAAAAGCCTCTTATAAGCTACCACTCGCACAATAAGTCAGGGCGGGCGCCCCTGCTGGTAAAACTACTTTCGCAGGGAGAGAAAATAGCCCTCGTATCGAATGCAGGCACACCCGGGGTCAGCGACCCCGGCCCCCATCTTGTGAGGCTTGTGTGTCTGGCAGGGATACCCGTTGTGCCCATTCCGGGGCCCAGCGCGGTGACTACGGCATTTGGCATATCAGGCCTCTCGGGGGGCGGCTTCCTCTTCTATGGCTGGCTCTCGCCAAAGAGAGGGCGCAGGAAAAATGAACTTACCCGCCTCAAAGACGAGAAAAAGGCTGTCATCTTCTACGAGGCGCCTCATAGATTGGTATCTACCCTGAAGGATATGGAAGAGGTAATGGGAAACCGCTTTCTTGTTATCGCACGCGAACTTACAAAGAAATATGAAGAGATTATGCGGGGGGAAATCTGCGCATTGGCAGAGCAGGCCTCAGCCCGCAGCCTGAATGGGGAGTTTACGCTTGTGTTAGAAGGATAGAAATTAAAAAAAGATTCGAGGAGATTTACCGGACAAAGGAAAAGATTACCATTGTCCGG
>CBDUUU010000095.1:0-4080 GCA_965370485.1 uncultured bacterium | reverse complement strand
CTAAAAATAAAGGATTTTCTCCTGCCTTTATCGATAGATTGATGCTAAGTCCATCCCGTTTTCAGGCAATGATTGACAGATTAAGGCTCATAGAGAAGGAGGCAGACCCGATAGGCCGCTCAGTGCAGACAAGAAGGCCAAATGGGCTGGAGATAAATAAGGTCACCGTTCCTATTGGGGTTATAGGAATAATTTATGAGTCCCGCCCTGATGTTACCTGCGATGCCTGCGCCCTTTGCATTAAAGTGGGTAACTGTGTCATTCTTCGCGGGGGGAGAGACTCTATCCTGTCAAATAGGGTTATCTGCGGCTGTCTGCGAGAGGGGGCAGAGAAAGCATCTATTCCGGATGGAGCCATCCAGTTGATTGAGGAGACCTCTTATGGGGTGGTTACAGAGCTCTTAGGACTTAATGAATACATAGACCTTATCATTCCAAGAGGCGGGGAGAAACTGATTGAGGCAGTCTCCCGGGATTCTAAGATTCCTGTGATTAAACATTTTAAAGGACTCTGTCACGTATATATTGATGAGAGGGCGGATATTAGGATGGCTGAGAAAATAGCCCTGAATGCAAAGGTTCAGCGCCCGGGTGTCTGCAATGCTATGGAGACACTGCTTGTGAATAAGAAAATAGCAGGGGATTTTCTCCCTTCCTTTGCGGACAAGCTTGTAAAGGCAGGCGTGGAGATAAGAGGCTGCCCCAAGACACAGAAGATTCTTCCGGGGATTTCCCGGGCATCCGAGAAAGACTGGGGAACAGAATATCTGGACCTTACTCTTTCAATAAAGGTAGTCTCTCATATCGGGGATGCCATAGGGCATATAAACAAATACGGCACCCGGCACAGCGATGCAATAGTGACGGATAATTACGAGCGCGCAAGGGCATTTGCCCGGCAGGTTGACTCCGCCTGTGTTTATGTAAATGCCTCAACGCGGTTTACCGATGGCTATGAGTTTGGAATGGGCTCAGAGATAGGAATAAGCACCGATAAATTTCATGCCAGGGGGCCTATGGGTCTGGCTGAGCTGACAACGTACAAGTATGTCATATACGGGAGCGGGCAGGTCCGAACTTGAGAAGAATAGGAGTTTTGCCCGAGGACGGACGAAGTGACTTATCTTGCGCAGGATGCTGGGTTGCCCGAGGCAATTCAAATTATGAGGCAAAAAACTGGGAGGTGGTAAATTATGAAGTTGATTATAACAATAGAGCGAGATGAAGATGGTATGTTAGTTGTGGAGTGCCCTGCTATTCCCGGATGCATCAGCCAGGGAAAGACTGAACAGGAAGCAGTAGAGAATATTAGAGATGCCATCAAGCAATGTCTCGATGTGCGAGCAGAGCGTGGGATGCCACTTACTGTTGCAACGCGAGAAGTGGAGGTGTATGCTTAATGGCAAAACTGCCACTTCTTAGTAGTAACGAAACTGTGAAAATGTTCCAGCAATTTGGCTGGCAGGTTGTAAGACAGAGGGGCAAAGGAAGCCACATTATCCTTGTGAAAGAAGGGCATATTGCTACATTATCTGTTCCCGACCATCGGCAAGTTGCAAGAGGAACATTGAGAACTTTAATTGCGCGTGCTGGCTTGACTGTTGAAGAGTTTTTATCAGCGAGAAGATAATGGATTATCTACCCAGGGGGCCTATGGGTCTGGCTGAGCTGACAATGTACAAGTATGTCATATACGGGAGCGGGCAGGTCCGAACTTGAGAAGAATAGGAGTTTTAGGGGGGACGTTTGACCCTGTTCATTTTGGCCATCTTATAGCCGCCTCCTCTGTAAGGTCTGAATTTCATCTGGAGAGGCTCATTTTCACACCTGCAGGGATTCCTCCACACAAAGGGGATATCCGGATGAGCACACCTGTTCACCGGATAAAGATGCTCGAGATTGCCCTTGACACAGAGGCGGACTTTGAGGTCTCTGACATCGAGTTTCAGCGTCCCGGACCCTCTTATACTGTGGAAACAGCAAAGGCACTCAGGGAGAACTACGGCGAGCCCTCGGAGATTTTTTATGTCAGAGGAACCGATAGTGCTGTGGAGCTCCAGAGCTGGAAAGACGCAGATGAGCTCTTTTCTCTTTTAAAATTCGTTGTTGTCTCAAGACCGGGATATAATAAAGAAGAAATTTTAGAAAAATATTCAAAGAGATGCACGTTTTTGAAGATACCTGCCCTTGATATTTCTTCCAGCCAAATTAGAGAAAGGGTGAAAAGCGGGCTTTCTGTGAAATATCTCCTGCCGGAGAAGGTAAGGGAGTACATCCTTCGAAATGGGTTATATGAATAGGGATTTTGTTGAAAAATATTAAGCCAAAAATGACCGCTGTTCCTATTTTAGACTTTGGGTCTCAGTATACGCACCTGATTGCCCGTGCTGTCCGAAGCTGCGGGGTTTATTCGAAGATTATTCGATATGATGTCAACCCACGGGATATTCTGAAGGAGAGGCCGGGGGCAATCATTCTCTCCGGCGGGCCTCTTAGTGTTAACCTGCCGGGCGCCCCCAAATGTAAAAAGGCGCTCTTTGAACTGGGTATTCCTGTACTGGGTATCTGCTATGGCGCCCAGCTTATGGCAAAGATGCTGGGCGGGGCGGTCTCTTCGAAGGGGGCAGGGGAATTTGGAAAGTCACTTTTGCATCTCAAGGGGAAGGGAAGGCTCTTCAAAGGATTGAACAAAGAAGAGACTGTCTGGATGAGCCATGGGGATAAGATCAGTAAACTCCCCCCTAACTTCAAGACAATTGGAAGGACCCCGGGTTCCCCCATTGCCGCTATGGCGGACACAAAAAGAGGGCTCTATGGTGTGCAGTTCCACCCCGAGGTTACCCACACCCCGAAGGGGAAGGCGGTTCTGAAGAATTTTCTTATTGACATTGCAGGATGCATCCCCTCCTGGAATATGAGGTCATTTGTAGAAAAATCTGTTGGTGAGCTCAAGGAAACACTTTCCAATGAGAAGGTTATCTGCGCTTTGAGCGGCGGGGTTGATTCCTCTGTGTTAGCCGCACTTTTATACAGGGCAATTGGCAGGAATCTAATAGCAATTTTCATCGATACGGGGCTCCTCCGGAAGAATGAGGCGGAGTTTGTGGCCGATAGATTTAAGAGACATCTCCCGCTCGATTTGAGGGTTGTGAAAGCCGGGGGGCTGTTTCTGAATGCCCTGAGAGGCGTAACCGACCCTGAGAGAAAGCGGGTTATAATTGGCAGGCAGTTTATCCGGCTTTTTGAGGCAGAGGCAAGAAAGGCAGGCAGGGTTAAATTCTTTGCCCAGGGCACACTCTACCCTGATGTAATTGAGAGCAAATCCGCCCTGGGAGGCCCCTCGGCAACCATTAAGACACATCACAATGTGGGCGGGCTGCCAAAACATCTAAATTTCACAGTGGTTGAGCCGCTCAGAGAATTGTTTAAGGATGAGGTCAGGCTTGTAGGCAGGGAGTTGGGTCTGCCTCAGGAGATTACTCTTCGGCAGCCTTTTCCCGGCCCAGGGCTTGCAGTAAGGATACTCGGGGCTGTCACAGAGGGGAGACTGCGCGTCCTGCGCGAGGCGGACTGGGTCTTGATAGATGAGATAAAGAAAGCAGGGGTCTATCGAAAGCTGTGGCAGACCTTTTGCGTTTTTTTACCCCTGAAGACTGTTGGGGTTATGGGAGATAAGAGGACATATGAAAACATAATTGCCATAAGGGCAGTAGAGAGCGTTGATGCCATGACCGCCCATTGGGCAAGGCTTCCCTATAGTTTGCTGGAGAGGATTGCAAGCCGTATAATAAACGAAGTCCGGGGCATAAACCGTGTCGTGTATGATATCTCATCCAAACCGCCGAGCACAATAGAATGGGAATAAAGATTATAGGGGTCATTCCTGCCAGGTACCGTTCTACGAGATTTGAGGGGAAACCCCTGGCAAAAATATGCGGCGTAAGTATGATTAAGAGGGTCTACACGCAGGCAAAGAAATCAAAGACACTTTCGCGTCTTATTGTTGCCACAGATGATCTGCGTATTTTTCGGGAGGTCGAGAGTTTTGGGGGAGAGGTGATGCTTACCCTGAGGGGCCAT
>CBDUUU010000094.1:0-4149 GCA_965370485.1 uncultured bacterium | reverse complement strand
TGGTAAGGCAATGCGAAAGAGCGGGCATAAAAACGTAATGTTTACAGAGAATAAGGATGATGCAATCAGCTATGTGAGGAGACTTGCAAGGGAGGGGGATACAGTTGCAGTTCTCGGGGCAGGAGACATTGAAGAAGCAGGAGATGAGCTGGCGCGGGCGCATCCTCAATTTAATTGAGGGCGGGGTCCGGCTGGATGAGCCGCTGGGAAGGCATACAAGCTTTCGGGTGGGGGGTCCTGCAGATGCATGGGTTTGCCCGGGCAATCTCAGTGAGCTTAAGAAGATCCTGAGCTTTGTGAACCTTGAGGGGCTGCCATGGGCTGTGCTCGGAGACGGGAGCAATGTGATTGTGACTGATTACGGCTTCACAGGGGTGATAATAAGGCTTGGTGAGGGCTTTGAGTCTGTTAAGCTCGAGCGGGCAGGATCGCTGGCTGCGGGGGCCGCCGCAAGGATAAATAAACTCCTGTCGTTTACCGTGGACAGAGGACTATCTTCCATTGAGTTTTTGGCAGGACTTCCCGGCACACTTGGCGGGGCATTAATTACCAATGCCGGCGGTAAAGAAGGTGAGGTTAGCGAGACGGTTGAGCGTATCTTGATTCTGAGAAGCAGTGGCGAGGTTGCCTCTCTTGACAGGGAGAATTGTGGTTTTAAGTATCGCGGCAGTTCGTTTTCTGACAATGCAATCGTTTTCGGGGCAGAGCTTGCAATAAAGGAGGCTGAGCCGTCTCTTCTCAGAGAAACTGTCAATCGGCTCACTGAATACCGCTCGAGGACACAGCCTCTTGGCAATCCCTGCGCGGGTTGTATCTTCAAAAATCCTGCGGGAGTCTCGGCAGGGGAGCTGATTGAGCGATGCCGCCTGAAAGGACGGCGCAGGGGCGGGGCGGAGGTATCTCATGGTCATGCAAATTGTATTGTCAATCGTGGAGATGCTTCGGCAGGTGATATCCTTGATCTGATTAGAGATGTCCGGGATGAGGTTTATAAAGAGACGAAAATAGTCCTGGAGCTGGAGGTAGAGGTCATTGGTGCAGGGGTTGGGAAAGAATATGATTAGGCAAAAGGTGGCGGTTTTGATGGGGGGGGTTTCCAGCGAGAGAGAGGTCTCGCTCATCTCCGGCAATGCAGTTAAAGCGGCACTCTGCGAAGAGGGACTGTCTGTAGCGGGAGTGGATGTTGTCGACAGGGATGCCCGAAGGCTGGCAGAGCTGCTTGAGGGGATTGATATTGCCTTTATCGCCCTTCATGGCGCCTTTGGTGAAGATGGGGGTGTCCAGAAGATATTAGAAGAGCTTTCTATCCCATATACGGGCTCCGGTGTTGCGGCTTCATATAATTCATTTAATAAACTTGAGATGAAGAAGGTCCTTGAAAAAGCCGGCATACCGACCCCTGAGTTTTTCGTTGGCGAAGGAAAACTCGGCTTTCCTATGGTGGTTAAGCCATGCTCGGGAGGCTCGGCTATCGGGGTATCGATTGTAAGGGATAAGGATGCCCTTGAGCCTGCAGTTTCTCTTGCTCGCAGGCAGGACAGTAATGTGATGGTCGAAGAGTTCATTGAGGGAAAGGAGATTACGGTGAGCATCCTTGGCAATTTAGAGCCGCGTGTTCTTCCGACAATCGAGATTGTCTCGCATAATGAGTTTTATGATTATGAGGCAAAATATACCCGGGGAATGAGTGAGCATATCATCCCGCCGCGCCTTCCGGAGGGCTATGTAAGAGGGGCGGAGGAGAAGGCACTCCTTGCCTATCGGGCTCTGGGCTGCCTCGGATTTTCCAGGATAGATATAATTGTTACCGGGGACGGGGTGCCGTATATTCTTGACGTTAATACAATTCCCGGGCTTACCCGGACAAGCCTTTTCCCGGATGCGGCAAGAGCGGCCGGGATAAAATTCAACTCGCTCTGCTTGAGAATCCTTGAGCTGGCGCAGGAGGCTAATACGTAGTTGTCCGAGGAATATTTACATCAGGCTACCGGGAGGTTATTATGAAACAAAGGGCAAGAACTAAAAGGACAAAGGCTGTTCCCAGAAGAAATCACCGAAAAAAGCGCAGGGTCTCTCTTTTCAGATTTATACGCTGTGCAGCAGGGCTGGTCTTTTTTCTTGCTTCGTATGGGACACTGCAGAAGGCAATTCCTGCTATTAGAATTCCCGGCTGTCAACTAAACATGGTAAAGCTTGAGGGGTGCGGGCATTTGACCCTGCAGAGAATTCTCGAATGTGCAGGCATAACCAAAGACTGCGATATGCTAAAACTTGACCTGGGACGTATCAGCTCCGCCGTTGCCGGAGACCCCCGCGTAAGGGAGGTTTTTGTGTCCAGAAATTTCTTCACAAGGCTCCTTTCGATAAAAGTAAGGATGAGGGAGACAGCGGCATTTATAAACTGCACTGCCCTTTATGGGATAGATAAGACAGGGATTATACTTGGAAGGATGGAAGAGCTTCCGGAGTGCGATGTCCCTGTAATCAATGGCCTGAAGATATCTTCGATAGGTGTTGGTGACAGACTCCGCGGGGAGAATGCTGAGATTGCCCTTAACATTCTGAATGAGGCTGCATCTCTGGATATTGAGAGATATTTTGTTATTTCGGAGATTAATGTTGAGGATTCAAAAAACATAGTTATTTATAGCGGCGGGCAAAATCTTGAGATTAAACTCGGCCGGAGGCATTTCTCTGAGAGTCTAAAGAAACTTGAACCCCTCCTTCTTGATTTAGAGAAGAAAGACATAAAGGCCAGGTGTATTGATTTTCGATTTAGCAAAAAGGCAGTTGTCCTGCCGTTTTAGAAATGGAGGCAAAAGATGAAAGGTGTAAAATTTGTGAGTCTGGTTTTGGCGCTTTTCTGCGGCTCATGTGCGATAAGGACTCAGGTGGAAAGGCCGCAGAGGCAGAAGCCGGCGAAGCTGGCTCAGGCGGAGACTCCCTCAGGGAAGTTTTTAAAGGGATATGCCGTTACCGATAAGATAAATGTCAGGGCAGGGTGCAGTGTGAATTATGAAGTGCTTGCCCGCCTGGAGAAAGGACAGGAGGTAACCATTCTTGAGACTAAATATGGCTGGCATAATATCAAGCTTCCGGAAGGCGTTTTCGTATGGATTTCTTCAAGGTATGTCTCAACCGGCAGGAAAAAACTGGATGAGGATTTTACAAGCAAGAAGGCATATTCGGGCACCGTTACAGGTAATGCTGTCAGGGTCAGGGCACTTCCCAATCTGCGTTGCGCAGTTCTGTCTCAGGTTGATAGGGATTATAAGGTAGCCATATTCGGAAAAAAAGGTGACTGGTTCAGGATAGTGCCTACGCCGAAGTGCAGCGGCTGGGTAAAGGTTGAGCTGATTGCAGGTATTGACACCCTCATTTTCCTATGCTAAAATCGGAGAAGCAAAAACAGTCTAAAGTAGATTAGACTAAACCAAATTAGACTCATTGAGTGTAATCAATATGAAATTTGTAAACAGAGAATTAGAGTTGAGTTTCCTTAATGAAAAGTGGGGCAGGAATGAGGCTCAACTGATTATTATCTATGGTAAGCGCCGTGTAGGTAAAACTGAAATTAGTATTCGGTTTGCGAAAGACAAACCCCACATTTATTTTTTATGTGAAAGAATATCTGCACCTAATCAATTAAGAAAGTTTACCGAAGCAATAAGGGAATATTTCAAGGATGAATTTTTGCCGCAGGAAGGGTTTAGAGACTGGGAGACGGCCTTTAAGTATATCGCAAGTAAGAATAAGAAAATAGCTGTTATAATCGACGAATTTCCATATTTGGTTGAAACTGAGCATGCCATTCCTTCTGTTTTTCAGAAGGCGTGGGACCTGCATCTAAAAGACTCTAAGGTTTATACTATGCTTTTGGGCTCGAGTATCTCTATGATGGAGAAAACAGCCCTTTTTTATAAGGCGCCTCTGTACGGCAGAAGAACAGGTCAATTTCTTATAAAGCCCTTCGGGTTTAAAGAGGTTAAGAAAGCTTTCCCGGGCGAAAGGTTCGAACAGATATTATCTGCTTACAGCATTGCCGGAGGCACTCCGCTCTATTTGAACAAATTTCATGGTAGGGGCTATCTTGATGTTATAAAAGAGGAAATTTTATAATTAAATGTATAACTTACAGAATTATGATTT
>CBDUUU010000093.1:0-4178 GCA_965370485.1 uncultured bacterium | reverse complement strand
GCGTTTGAGTGCAATGGGCTCTGGTATTTCCTCGCCCCTATCTTTCATATCTTTCACGGCGCGAGCGACCACATCGCGAATGCCCTTGAGCACACTCTCCGGTGTAGAGTACAACCAACTGAGACTGGGAAACTCAGCACATAATCCGACATATTCATGATCATCCTCCGACCATATCACTCTGTAGGCATAATGATCATTTCTCAGTGCCATCTGCAACCTCCAATTTCTTAATAGCTCTCAGAACTTGTTTAACCTGGTAACTCTTAGCTTTTCCAGGGAAATCTTAAATTTAAAACTGCTCTAAGAACCTCATATCATTCTCAAGAAATAGGCGGATATCCTTAATCCCATATTTAAGCATAGCAACCCTCTCGATACCCATTCCGAAGGCAAACCCGCTATATTTTTCGCTATCATATCCAACCATCTGAAAAACCTCAGGGTCAACCATCCCCGCCCCGCCAAGCTCCAGCCATCCGCTCTTAGAACAGGCAGGGCATCCCTTCCCCTTGCAAATCAGGCAGGAGATGGAGACCTCTGCGCTCGGCTCGGTAAAGGGAAAAAAATCAGGGCGAAACCTCATTCTCGTATCCTCCCCAAAGAGCTGCTCGACAAAGACCTTGAGGCTTCCCTTGAGGTCTCCAAAACTCACATCCGTATCTACCAGCAGACCCTCGACCTGGTAGAACATTGAGGAGTGGGAGGCATCAGTCGCATCACGGCGGAAACACCTTCCGGAGGATATTATGCGAATAGGGGGTTTCTGTTTCTCCATTATGCGTATCTGGACCGGCGAGGTCTGTGTCCGCAGGAGAACTCCCTTTGATATGTAAAATGAATCCTGCTCGTCTCTTGCCGGATGGTCTTTATGCATACCGAGGGCGTCAAAATTATAATATTCTGTCTCTACCTCCGGCCCCTCCACGACCGTAAAGCCAAGATTGCAGAAAACCCTTTCTATCTCCTCGATTATGCGGGTGATGGGATGGAATCTGCCGAGAAGCGGAGGCTCTCCCGGCAGGGTAATATCAAGACTACGGGATGTTCCACCGGGCGTCTTAAGCTGGGCAAGATGTCTATCTAACTCGTCCCTTATCTTTCGCTTAAGCTCATTTGCCTCTCTGCCAATCTTCTGCCTCTCAGAGAGAGGAAGCCCCTTGAGCTCTCTCAGGAGAACCGTTAATTTCCCTTTTTTGCCAAGAAACTTTGTATCGAGAGCCCGGAGAGCCTCTTTAGTGGAGATTTCCCTGAGCCCTTCGGAAAAATCGGACTGGACCTTCGCCAGGCGGGCCTTCATTTTGCCAATCTTTCCTTTGCCAGGCGAGCCAGCCTGGAAAAGGTATCCGCATCACGCACAGCCATATCGGCAAGGATTTTCCTGTCCAGCTCAACCTTTGCCTCCTTAAGCCCCCTGATGAGCGCCGAGTAGGTAAGATTATTCAGGCGGGCGGCCGCGTTTATCCGCCCTATCCACAGTTTTCTAAAATCTCTCTTCCTCACCTTTCTGTCGCGCGTAGCATATCTCATTGCGCGATTGACTGTCTCTTTCGCTGTTCGGTAGAGCTTACCCCTTCCCCCGCGATACCCCTTTGCTAACTTTAAAACCTTCTTATGCCGCCTACTAGCGGAAACTGCACTCTTCACCCTTGGCATACCAGCCTCCTATTTATAAGGCACAAGCTTCTTTATTGTCCCTTTGTCTAAACCGCTGAGAAGACCCTTCTGCCTCAGCCCCCGCTTGCGCTTTCTGCTCTTTTTGGTAAGGATATGACTGGCGCCCGCCTTCTTGTGCTTGATATTGCCCTTTTTTGCAAACTTGAATCTCTTCGCCGCCCCGCGATTTGTCTTCATTTTACCGGCCATTACATCTCCTAATTTAACCCTTTGGCGCCATAACCATAATCATATCCCTTCTTTCGACCCTTGGCCTGCTCTCAACCTCTGCAACGTCCTTAAGGTCATCGACAATCCTATCAAGAATTGCCCTGCCAACATCAAGGTGTGCCATTTGCCTGCCTCTAAACATCACCGTAACCTTTGTCCTGCTGCCTTTCTCCAGAAACTTCCTCAGGTACCCTACCTTAAACTGGTAATCGTGCTCATCAACCCCGGGCCTGAATTTCATCTGCTTTACCTCAATAACCTTATGCCTTTTTTTAGACTCTCTTGCCCTTTTGCTCTGTTGATAGCTGTACTTACCATAATCCATTATCCTGCAAACAGGAGGGGTCGCCTTACCTGCCACCTCCACCAGGTCCAGCTCTGCCCGCCCTGCCCGCTCAAGGGCCTCAGACAAAGGCACAACCCCCGCCTGCGCCCCATTTTCATCAATCAGGCGAACCTCCCCTGCGCGGATTTCCCGATTTATCCTTTCGCCTCTTCTAGTAACTCTACCGATTCTATATCACCCCCTTACAAACAAACGCTGGCTCCATCGCCACACCGTTCATAAATCTATCCATAGAAGGACGGCGCCTTGCTAAGCAGTCTGTGGACAGGCAAAGGTCTAAAAGGCTTACCATCCGTCTTTGCCCTTACCAAATCAGCAAACGCCTCAAGTTCCATCCCGGTGCAATTACCCGTCTGCCTTGAGCGGACAGGCAAAACACCTGAGTCCCTTTCTTTCTTCCCGATAACAAGAAGGTACGGAATCCACTCCATCTCCCCCTTTCTAATCTTCTTACCCACGGTATCCGGCAGGTCGTCTACATCTACACGAACATTCTGTGAGGAGAGCCTTTCGCAAACATCCATAGCAAAATCCAGATAATCCTCACCCGTGGTAATAAGCCTTGCCTGCACCGGGGCAAGCCAGAGAGGAAACATAGGTGGCTGCCCCTCATTTATATCAATGGCAATATTCTCAAGGATTGCGCAGAGTGTCCTCTCAACACTGCCAAAGCTTGAGGCATGGATGATAACAGGTGAAGGATGCTTCTTGCCCGTCTCATCTATATAGCCGATGTTGAACCTCTCCCCGTCCTTCACATCCCACTGCACGGTAGAGACCTGGATATTGGACTTATCCTCAGTCATAGATTGATTTTCATTCTTAATTGCATAGTAATGGGTCATCTCACTGCTTAATTTGAAGAAGGCAGGCACACCCATCCGCTTACCTATATTAATCAGATAATCCTTATTCTCCTCAAAAAAACTTATCGTTCCCTCCCACCCCAATACCCAGCGGTCCCTGGCAATGACATCATTCATCAGCTCGGCAAACTTGAAACACAGGGTCTCGAACTCTCTCTTTGCCTCCGCAACAGTTGAGACAGCAGAATGCATATCCGTCATCAAAAATGCCCTCACCCTCTTTAAACCGCTCACCTCCCCTTCCTGTTCGTTGCGAAAGCAACTCGCCTCTTCATAAACACGCAGCGGGGACTGCTTATAAGAGAAGCGCACATTCTGCATAAACGGAAAACCTAATGGGTCCGAGGCATACCTCAGATAGCAGGTTCCCCTGCCGCCATCCACCCGGTAATCCCTCTCGTGGAATTCACCCATCAGCTCACCCACCACATTGTCGTCACCGCGAATCAAAATGGGGTTTTTTATCTCGGACGCCCCCCACTCCCTGGCAATGATGCCGGCATAATCCAGAATCAGCTTCTGAATCAAAAGTCCCTTTGGATACCACTTGTAATGCCCCTTTTCCGAGGCGCTGCAATAGTCCACCAGCTCCCGCTGGCGCATATATGAAATGTGCTTTGGGGCATCTCCCGTAGAAACAGCCCCCTTCAGCTCATTAGATACAAATTGCCTCAGGTATGTATAAACCCGCTCTTTATTCCGAAAGACCTCGCAGCTCTCAAAGTTCGACTCTGTAACTTCAAAGGCATTGCCTTTCAGGTCAACGAGCACAAAACGGGCAAACTTCGAGCCCCGTTCCTCGCTTTTTTCGGCGGCGCGAGCTCCCGCAGAAGGGGTATAACTGCCGCTCCACTCCGAAAGCGGATGCCCCTTGCATTTAAGCTCAAATGACTTATACCACCCAAACGGTGGGCGGACAACCTTTAATTTTTTCCCGGACAGTTCTCTCTCTATACCCTTCAGGATGTTAAGGGCAGCCCTCCCCGAGGCCGGGCTCTGCGTAAGATGGACATACGGGTAAATAACAACTGTAGAGATCCCCAGCTGCCTTACTCTTTTCAGCGTATCCTCGGCAAGCT
>CBDUUU010000092.1:0-4206 GCA_965370485.1 uncultured bacterium | reverse complement strand
GCTTTTTGGGCGTGTCTACCGATACGAGGACACTTAGACCTGGGATGCTTTTTATCCCGCTAAAGGGCGGGAAGAGAGACGGACATTCATTTATTCGAAAGGCAGTTCGAAAGGGAGCGGGGGGTGTCTTGTTTTCGCAGAACGTGAGTATTCCAAAGGGGGTTGTCTCTATCAAGGTGCCTGATACTGTAAGAGCGCTCGGGGCGCTTGCCCTGTGCCATCGCAGAAGGTTCGATCTATCTGTTGTGGGAATAACAGGCAGTAATGGAAAGACCACTACAAAGGAGATGCTTGCCGGCATCTTATCACGCAGGTTCAAGGTGTTAAAAAGCAAGAGAAGTTTTAATAATCTCGTCGGTGTTCCCCTTACGCTTCTCGGGCTTACCCCGGCACATTCAGCGGCGATAATTGAGATGGGGATGTCTGCAAAGGGTGAGATTGCCGAGCTGGCAGGTATCGCAGTGCCTTCTGTGGGCGTCATTACAAACGTCGGCTCTGCCCACCTCGCATACTTTTCGAGTATTTCCCGCATTGCCGATGCAAAGGGTGAGCTTCTGGAAGCCCTCGGGCGGGCCCGCCTGCCGGTCGGGCAGGAAGCCAGTGCCGTCTTAAATAGGGACAGTCCCTTTTTTAAGAGGTTGAAGAAAATGGTTAAATGCAGACTTATTACCTTCGGGTTTACTTCTAAGTCCGACTTTTATCCCGAGGATGTGAGGATTCTGCAGGGCAGGACAACGTTCAAGCTGTCCGGAAAAAAAATAAGTCTCAAGTCTGCCGGCCGGCATAATGTTTATAATGCCCTTACGGCGGCAGCGGCAGCAAATGCCTTTGGGATTGGAGGCGAGGAGATAAAAGAGGGATTGGAGGACTTTGCCCCTCCTCCAATGCGAATGGAGATTATAAAAAGAGGGAATGTCACGATTATAAATGATTCCTACAATGCCAATCCTGAATCTATGAGAGAGGCGCTGGGTTATCTGGCCGGTTTAGGGCGAAAGGGAAATGTCTGTATTGTTATCGGCGATATGCTGGAGCTTGGAAGGAATAGCAAGAAGTGTCACTTTGAGGCTGGATTTCTTGCAGGTAAGGCCGGGAATTTCGTTATCTCTTTCGGTGAGTTTGCGCAGGATGTTGCTCGCGGGGCGCAAGCAGCGGGGCTTAGCCCCGATGCTGTCTTCGCCTGCGGGGATATAAAGATGGTGAAAAAGGGGACAGGCTGCTTTTTTAAAAAAAACAGCCTGTCCCCTTTTTTGGTCTTTCTGAAAGGCTCGCGGGCGATGAAGATGGAAAGGGTCCTGAAGTATATCTAAAGAGGTATTTGAATTGTTATACTATCTTTGTCCTTATCTGTGCGAGTATCTGACGGGTTTTAATATATTGAGATATATTAGCTTCCGTAGTATCTGCGCGGCGATAACTGCCTTTCTGATAACTGTGCTCTTCACCCCTGTTCTTATAAAATGGCTGAGGGACCTTAAGATTCAGGAAGGGAAAGGCAAAGACGAGTGCCCCCCTCTCCAGGACTTACACAACTTCAAAAAAGGAACCCCCACGATGGGCGGCATCTTTATTGTAGCTGCGGTACTTCTTTCTACGTTGATATGGGGCAACTTGAGCGGGCAGGTGAATCTGGCCATGCTTGCTCTGTTTGGATTTGGCTGTGTGGGTTTTGCCGATGACCTTGTTAAACTTCGGCAGGCAAGGTCGGGGAAGGGCACAGATGGGCTGAGGCGCGGCAGAAAGCTAATCTTACAGTTAGGCGTGGGTTTCCTTATAGCTTGTTATCTCTATACTTCCCGGACTCATTTTGCATCTCTGTGGAATGTAGAAGTAATGGATTCCAACTATCTTCCCTTTCTAACGGCTGACTATGCTACAAAACTAGCGGTTCCCTTTGACAAGAATCTGTTTATTGAGATGGGCTGGATGTATATCCCATTTGCCATTCTGGTTGTTGTTGGTTCGACAAATGCCGTTAATATTACTGATGGGATCGATGGACTGGCTGTGGGCAGTTTCACCTTTGTTGCGCTGGTTTTCGGGCTCATTTCATATTTTGTGGGAAACTGGAAGATAAGCCAGTATCTAAATATTTTGTTTGTGGATGGCGGCGGGGAGCTGGCCGTGTTTTGCGCCTCAATGGTTGGTGCCTGCCTTGGTTTTCTGTGGTACAACTGTTATCCCGCAGAGGTCTTTATGGGCGATACGGGCTCCCTTGCCCTTGGCGGGGCAATAGGTGTTGTGGCGCTTATCGTAAAACATGAGATTCTGCTTGTCCTGGCAGGCGGGGTCTTTGTCGTGGAGACCATCTCGGTTATACTCCAGATTCTTTTCTTCAAATTAGAGAAAAAGAGGGTCTTCCGCATTGCCCCTATGCATCATATCTTTGAGCTTAGAGGGCTCAAGGAACCGAAGGTCGTACTTCGGCTCCTCATCGTCTCGGCTATTCTTGCCTTGCTGAGTCTTGGGACACTGAAGATAAGATAATGAATCTTTCGGGAAAGAAGGTAACTGTGGTCGGGTTTGGTAAAAGTGGAATGGCAGACTCCTCACTGCTCTGCGCCCGGGGGGCGCTTGTTACTGTTATCGATATCGCCTCTGCCTCTCACCTGCGGGAAAGTATATCTCAGTTTGGCAGCAGGGCAGCGGTCAAGCTTCAGCTCGGGCCTGAGATGTACAGGCTTCCTCAGGATGCGGAGCTTGTTGTTATAAGCCCTGGTGTCCCTGCCTCTTCTGAGCCCGTGAAAGCGGCGCAACAGAAGGGCCTGGATATCTATAGCGAGATTGAGCTGGCCTTTCGCTTTTGCTCATCCCCTGTTGTTGCGGTGACGGGGACAAACGGTAAAACGACAACTGTTATGCTTCTTGAGAGGGTTTTAGGCAATTCAGGTCTGAGGCCTGTTTTAGCAGGCAATGTGGCCACCCCTTTTTCTGAGGCAGTCACCGAAAGCGGTGCATCTATCTTTGTGGTTGAGGTGAGCAGTTTTCAGCTCGAGAATGTCTCTACCTTCAGGCCGCATATCGCCCTTATCCTGAATATTGCGGAGGACCATCTCGATAGATATAAGACTATGAATGATTATGCCGGGGCAAAGGCACGTATCTTTTTAAATCAAAGGGAAGACAATTTTCTTATACTGAATGCAGATGATGGGTGGACGCCTTTCTTCCGGGAAAGGGCATCCCTTTCCAGAGTGATACCCTTTAGCAGAAAAATGAGCCTCGAAGAAGGGGTGTTTCTAAGCGATGATAGGATTATAGCCCGGCTTGGCGGCACCGAGCAGGAGGTCTGCAGGATAGGGGATATAAGACTAAAGGGGGCCCACAATATCGAGAATGTTCTGGCCTGTGTCACGGCAGCTCTGTTATGCAAATGTGAGGCGGAAAAGATAAAAGAGGCAATATGTTCTTTCGAAGACCTTCCTCACAGGCTCGAGTTTGTAAGGGAACTAAATGGTATCAGCTTTTACAATGATTCAAAGGCAACCAATGTTTCCTCAGCAATAAGCGGGGTTTTGAGTTTTGATTCTTCTGTCGTTTTGATTGCCGGCGGGAAGGATAAGGGATGCGATTTTGCCCCGATGCAGGATGTTTGCAGGAAAAAGGTGAAAAGGGCTGTCTTGTTTGGAGAGACTGCGCAGAAACTGCGAGGTGCGATAACAGAGACCCCGGCGCAGATTGCTGTCTCTATGAAAGAGGCAGTGGAGGCGGCTTATGTCTGTGCGGAGGCAGGAGATACAGTTCTTCTTGCCCCTGCCGCAAGTAGTTTTGATATGTTTAGAGCTTATGACGAAAGAGGAGACATTTTTAAAGAGACGGTAAGTTCATTGTGAAGCACCAGATAGACCTGCAGCTTGTTGTTGTTGTCGGGCTTTTGCTCGGGATTGGCATTATTATGGTTTATAGCACAAGCGCTGTTTATGCAGGCGAGACAAAGGGTGATGAGTATCGTTATCTGAGGCGCCAGATTGTCTGGACGTTTATCGGAGTTGCCGCCATGCTCGTAGCGGCATTTATTCCAATGGATGTGATGGTGAAGCTGTGCAGACCCGCTTTGTTGGGGCTGGTTGCATTGCTCGTTCTTGTGTTTGTCCCTGCTGTTGGAAGGGAGATTAACAATGCAAGGAGATGGCTTTCTTTTGGGGTGTGGAGTTTTCAGCCGTCTGAGTTAGGCCGGATAATACTTCCTCTATATGCGGCACACTT
>CBDUUU010000091.1:0-4245 GCA_965370485.1 uncultured bacterium | reverse complement strand
CTGTCCAGAAACTTTCCGTTATACCTGTAGCCGGTGCAAATCTTTATTTTAGGCAGCCCGTCGAGAATGTCAAGCCTTGTTATTGCTATTTCCTCTATTCCGCTGAGCCGGACAGCCTCCTTCACGAGCACTGCATCAAACCACCCCACACGCCTGGGACGGCCTGTTGTTCTCCCGTATTCGCCAACGGGGCCGGCATTTCGGAGCCTGTCTGCGTCTTCTTCCGCAAGCTCCGTGGGGAAGGGGCCTTCCCCAACACGTGTGGTATAGGCCTTCACCACGCCAATAACCTTATCTATCTTTGTCGGCCCTATGCCAACACCTGTGCATACGCCCCCTGCAATCGGATGGGAGGAGGTAACATATGGATATGTGCCAAAGTCTACATCAAGAAATGTTCCCTGAGCACCCTCAAAGAGGACGTTCTTCCCTTTTGAGATAGCCTCGCTCACAAGGGCCGATGTATTACAGATGTAGGCCTTGATTCTGTCCGCATAGGAAAGGCAATTTTCTAAGATTGCCTCGAAATCAAGCTTGTGGCTATTATCCAATTTTTTTAGCAGGTCGCTTTTCTCTTCCAGGGCAATCTCTATCTTTTTACTGAGAGTTTCTTTGTCAAGAAGGTCACAGATACGAATACCAATCCTGGCAGTTTTATCCATATAGGTTGTGCCAATACCGCGCCCCGTTGTGCCGATTCGCCCCTTGCCGCGCCTTTCATCTATGGCCTTGTCCAAAACCCTGTGGTATGGCATAGTGATATGAGCCCGCTCGCTTAAGAAAAACCGATTGTCAAAACTTATGTCTCTTGCCTTTATCTGGTCGATTTCCTGAATAAGGGACTCAAGGTCTATAACAACGCCGCTGCCGATAACGCAAATCTTCCCGGGGCGCAAAATCCCCGAAGGGATGAGGTGGAAGATAAACTCTTCTTTCCCCACAAAGACAGAGTGCCCTGCATTATTTCCACCCTGGTATCGCACAATGAGGTCTGCATTTTCGGAAAGGATGTCAATTACCTTGCCTTTTCCTTCATCTCCCCACTGCGTTCCTACTACAATTAATGCTGACATATTAAATCGCTAATCCTTACAATCGGCCTGAGTTCCTCCCTCACAATTGCCATAAGGACGGGATGTCCCGTTATAAATCTAGCGCATGGCGGACTCAGTGCATAATATGCGCCGACAAGTGCCCTTCCTGCTGGGTTCGTGAGGAGATGTTTGTCCCTGAGGCGCCTTAATGACAAAACCTCGGAGGCAGTATTAGAGCCATAACAGGCAGTGGCAACAAAACAGTTTCCACCATCGTCATCGCCGTCATCGCCGTTGCCTTCCAATGTCTCACCAAAGTCAAGACCTGCCGTTGCGCTGTAAACACCCGATGCCGGAAGGGTGTACCACAAACCAATCCAATAATACATCCTCAGGGTACCCGTCTGGATTTCAACGACAGAAGGATCCATAATACCGTGAGATTGCCCGCCTTCATCAAAACCTCCAATTTCGGGCCCCTCTTTTATACTAAAATCCAGCCCATCCTGGGAAACTGCCAGATAAATTCCACTTTTCTCTGTCGCCATGAAGCCGCGTACTGTAAGATAGAGCCTGGTATAACCATCAGAGGTTCTAACGACATAGGGAGATGTAAGGCTATCACAATTGGGTATAGACGAGTAATCAACCCTTACGCCTTCCTTCTGCCATGTCAGCCCGTCGCTCGAGACGGCACTCAGTATTCGCTCCTGTCTCCCGTCAGCCTCCTGGGCATCGTAATACATTCTATACGTCCCATCATCAAGTTTTACAACAGTAGGGTGTCTTATCCCATATGCCTCATAGCCCTCACCGCTTGGCTCCAGCCTGTATCCACCCTCCTTTACGAAGTTTAAACCATCCTCTGAGATAGCGCTGCCGAAAGAGCCGCAATCATTATAATATATTCTCCACCGTCCATCGGGAAGTTGAACAACTGCGGGCATATTCCCTTCAGAAATCCTGATTCCATTCTCGGATTCCCACGTAAGACCGTCTGAGGAAATCAGGCTGTATATGTTTTTTACATTTCCTGAGGGCTGATACTCATAATACATCCTGAGCTGGCCATTTGCCAACCGCACCACATCAGGATTCCAGTAGTCTCCGTTTGAAACACACATACCTTCCTTCTGCCAGGTTGCAGCAAAACCACTGCTTCCAGGGCAAGATAAAACTATTAGAGCAAGGCTCACCAGACCCAAAACCCCAATCCGTGACAAACCATTACCTGCAACGCCATCTTTTATTTTCATCCTGCCCTCCCTTAACCGTTCACGGTATCACGCGTGGAGCCGTTTTTTAGAAAATCAACAACCTTGTGAGCTATATCCACTGCAACCCTCTCCTGCGCGTCTGTTGTTGCGGCGCCAAGATGCGGGACCGCCACTACGCAGTCCAGTCCGAGAAGCGGGCTTGCAAATGGAGGCTCTTCTTCATAGACATCAAGGGCAGCACCACTTACCCTTTTCTCCTTTACTGCCCGGTAAAGGGCATCTTCATCGATTAGTCCGCCTCTTGCGCAGTTAATAACCCTTACTCCCTTTTTTACCTTTTGGAACTCTTTATCCCCAAGGAGATGCCTCGTTTCCTTGTTTAACGGCACATGGAGGGTTATGAAGTCTGCTCCGGAGAGGAGCTCCTCAAGGGAGAGTAACTCCACGCTGAGAGAACGCGCCTTTTCAGGAGAGATAATCGGGTCATATGCAGTCACACCCATCCCGAAGGCCGCGGCCCTTTTTGCCACCTCAGAGCCGATCTTACCCAGGCCAATGACTCCGAGCGTCTTTTCATATAGCTCAACGCCCGTGAATTTTGACCTCTCCCACAGTTTTTCCTTCAGTGAGCTTGCCGCCTGCGGTATGTTTCTTGAGAGGGCAAGCATCATGCCAATTGTGTGTTCGGCAGTTGATATTGTATTACCCTCCGGCGTATTCATAACCACAATTTTGCGCTTGCCTGCAGCAACAACATCTATGTTGTCCACGCCGACGCCCGCCCTGCCTATGACCTTCAGCTTGTCCGCGGCCTCAATGAGCTCGCCGGTGACCTTTGTCCCGCTTCTTACAATAAGAGCGGTGTAGTCTCCAATAATTGCCTTAAGCTCCTGAGGCTCAGCCTTGTGCCTCTCATCTACAGTAATGCCTTCTTCCTGCCGGAGGATTTTGAGTCCGCAGGAAGAGAGTTTATCGCTAACAAGTATTTTCATTGCAGGCACCTCAGCGCTGCTCCCACCCCTGCCCCGGGTTCGAACGCATATCCTTCCTGATGAAGGGCAATCTCAACGGCAGAAATCATCTGAGGGATGTCGAGGGTATCTACATAGCCCATATGGGCAAGCCGGAATATCTTTCCCTTTAGTTTTCCCTGCCCTCCGGCAATGCTGACACCGTACCTGCCTCGAAGATTTTTGACGAGCCTCTCCCCGTCTATTTTCTCAGGAAGCCACACCGCGGTGAGTGATGGTGAAGGGCTCTCGGCTACGAGCCTCAGCCCGAGTGAGACCACAGCGGCGCGGGCAGCCTTTGCAAAAAGCGCATGGCGCTCTATAACCTTATCCAATCCCTCTTCCCTGATTAGCCTGAGGGCCTCCCACAAGGCCATAACAAGCGATATGGCAGGGGTATAGGGGCTGTCCGATTTTCCCTGTGAGGCAGCCGCCTTTTTGAAATCAAAATAATATTTAGGCAGACCTGATTCCTCGACGAGCTTCCACGCCTTCGGGCTTAAGCTGACAAAGGAGAGCCCCGGGGGGACCATCAACCCCTTCTGCGAGCCGGCTATTACAACGTCAACCTGCCACTTATCGGTTTCCAGAGGGGTAGTGCCGAGGGCGCTTATCGCATCGACGACTAAACTTGCGGAGGTTTCACTTACAACCTTTGCTATTGCCCGGATATCATTCAGAACTCCTGTGGACGTTTCGCAGAGTGTAACGAAGACTGCCTTAATTCCCCTGTTTTCCTCCAGTGTCTTTTTAATCTCCTCAGCCCTGACAGCCCTGCCCCATTCTACATCGATGGTAACTGCCTCCACGCCAAATGCCTCACAAAGCTCTCCAAATCTCTCGCCAAACTTACCGCCCCTCACCACGAGTGCGCGGTCTCCACTTGAGAAAAGGTTAGATACAGCGGCCTCCATCCCGCCTGTCCCTGAGGAGGCAAATGTAAGAACCTCGTTCTCGGTCCGGAAGATGTATCTTAGCCCTTCC
>CBDUUU010000090.1:0-4259 GCA_965370485.1 uncultured bacterium | reverse complement strand
ATTATTTTTTCCTTATATCTCTTGCCGAGCCTGCCTGTTGCATTGCGTGTGTCCACAATAAGTAAAGAGTTTGCAACAATGTCGGCGATATTGTACTGGCTGTGAGGTGTGACGATTACAGTGCAGTCAGCTTTGATTGAGCCCAGCTTGGTGGAGCGCATTCTTATCTGGTTGATAGTAAGCTCGGGGATAAATGGGTCGTTATAGAAAACCTCTGCCCCCTTTTCGAGTAATTTCTCTATTATCTCTATGGCAGGTGATTCCCGGGAGTCTCCAACATTCTCCTTGTATGCCACGCCGAGTATAAGGATGGATGAGCCGGAAACAGCCTTTTTATGGCTGTTCAGCGCCTCGACGGTTCTTTGCACCACATAGTTAGGCATTGAGCGGTTTATTTCCCCGGCAAGGTCTATAAATTTTGCCTCGAATCCGTTGAGCTTTGCCTTCCAGCTGAGGTAGTAGGGGTCAATGGGGATACAATGCCCGCCGAGCCCCGGCCCGGGGTAAAAAGGCATAAAACCAAAGGGTTTGGTGGCAGCCGCCTCAACTACCTCCCATACATTTACGCCAAGTTTGTTACAGATAAGGGCAAGTTCATTGGCAAGGGCTATGTTTGTGCTCCTGAAGGTATTTTCCAGTAGTTTTACCGTTTCTGCGGTTTTTGGAGAGGAGACAGGAACCACCACCTTTACAATCTGCTTGTATAAAAGTGTTGCGAGGGCTGTGCATCTTTTAGTTATACCGCCAACTACCCTGGGGATGTTTTGCGTTGTGTATTTGGCGTTGCCCGGGTCAATCCTTTCCGGAGAGAATGCCAGGTAAAAATCCTCTCCGACACTCAGCCCGCGCTTGAGAAATAGCGGCAGGAGCACCTCTTCTGTCGTGCCGGGGTAGGTTGTGCTCTCTAAGATGATAAGCTCGTCCTTGTGGAGATGGTCTCCTATTTCCCTTGCGGCATCCATAATAAACGAGATATCGGGCTCTTTGGTTTTTCGAAGCGGTGTTGGCACGCAGATATATACTGCATCCTGCCGACTCAGCGTGTCTGCCTTGTCTGTTGCGGAAAGGTATTTTTTTCGAACGGCCCTTTTTATCTCGCTTTCCTTTACGTCCGGGATGTAAGAGATGCCGTTATTTATTGAATTAACTTTTTCTCTGTCTGCATCGATACCGGTTACCCTGTAACCTGCCCCGGCAAATGCCACTGCGAGGGGCAGTCCGACATAGCCAAGCCCTATAACACCAATCCTGGCTTTTTTTTCTTTGATTTTTGCTTTTAGACGTTCAGACATTTATTTTCCTCCGCCAGAATTCAAGCAGGTCCTGCAAGGTTGTCTCAAACGGTATCTTCGGCTCCCAGCCGGTAACACCCCTGAATTTGGAGCTGTCTCCGTATAAAACAGGCACGTCTGAGGGCCTCATCTTGCTAGGGTCTTGTTCTGTCTTTATCTTCACTTTTGATTTTGCCAGCAGTAAATCGAGTATCTCCTGTATTGAATGGACCTTTCCCGCACAGATGTTGTAGACATCTCCTGCCCTGCCCTTCTCAAGCGCAAGGTAGTATGCCTTTACCATATCCCGAACATCCGTAAAGTCTCTTTTTGCCTCCAGATTTCCTACATAGAGGACAGGTTCTCTCAGCCCCTTTTCAATCTCGGCAATCTGCCTGGCAAAGTCCGAGCATACGAAGACCTGGCCTCTGCGGGGTCCTGTATGGTTAAACCCGCGTGTCCGTATTATTCTCTGTCCGTAGCTTTTAGAATATTGATAGCCAAGGAGGTCCTCTGCCACCTTACTTACCGCATATGGGCTGAGAGGTCTTAAGGTGTTTTCTTCTTTTATTGGCATCTCTTCTTCTTTGCACATCCCGTATTCCTCCGAGCTTCCCGCTATCTGAATGGATGCCCCCGGCGCAAGGATGCGCATTCCCTCGAGCAGGTCGATTGTCCCGATGACGTTGCTCATCATAGTTTCCTTTTGCGCATTCCAGCTTGCCGGCACGAAAGACTGGGCGCAGAGGTGAAAGCACCAGTCAGGCTTTGATTCTTTTATCACGCTTGAGACGCTGTGGCTGTCGGTGATGTCCATTGGTAGCCACCGGACACGTTTTTCCTTCAAGAGATGCTGGACATTCTCAAGATTACTTCTGTGTCTCCGCGTGGCAAAGATTGATGTGTCCTTTTCCTTCTTCAGCAGGTATTCAATCAAATGAGAGCCAACAAAACCTGTCGCCCCTGTCATCAAAATGTTCATAAGCTTCTCCCTAAATATCCCACTTCTCGCATCTGCTGCCCCACCGGGCAACGGGTTTTCCATCCTGGTTTATTGTGACAATCTCGCACCTGTTTCCGCATCCGTCGCAGGTAAAGGAGGATGTAGTAAAGACTATCTCACTTACCAGGGGGCCCTTGAATTTTGTTTCTTCGGGAGGCTCCTCCATAACGAGCAGGGCGGCGCCTATTGCCCCCATTACGTCGAAGTTGGCAGGCACAATGACCTTTGATCCCGTTTCTCTCTCGAAAGCCTGCCGCACCCCCTGATTCGCCGCTACCCCGCCCTGAAAGACAATCGGGGGCAATATATCTTTTCCCTTACCCACGTTATTGAGATAGTTTTTTACGATTGCCGAGCATAACCCCCTTATTATATCATCCTGTTTATAACCTGCCTGCTGTTTGTGAATCATATCCGATTCTGCAAATACTGTGCAGCGGCCGGCTATGTTTACATCGACCTTGCTTTTTAGTGCGCAGCGTCCGAACTGCTCGATGGGAACCCTGAGCCTGCCTGCCTGGTGGTCAAGAAAGGCTCCGCAGCCTGCCGCGCAGATTGTGTTCATAGCAAAATCAACCACTATTTTGTTTCGAAGAATGATAATCTTCGAATCCTGCCCGCCAATTTCGAATATGGTCCGAACATCGGGGATAATATGCTGGGCGGCTACGGCGTGGGCAATTATCTCTGTTTTTACGAGGTCGGCACCGGCTATTATCCCCGCCAGTCTTCTGCCTGAACCCGTTGTGCAGACTCCATAGATGTTATCTCTTTTTATTCTGGATAACCCTTCCTGAACTGCCTTAATTGGGTTGCCTTCCGTCCTTAGGTAGTGCGTGTCGACTATTTCCCTGCCTTCGTCCAGAACGGCTAAGTTCGTGGAGATTGAGCCGACATCAATTCCAAGGAAGTGTTTCATTTTTTCTTTTTTTCCTTCTTATCATATCGACAAATGCCTCTAATCTTGTATCAAGCCCTGTCTCCGCATTCTGCTCTCCAATGGAGAAGTGAAGCATGGGGATGTTATATGTCCGGCTTACCCGGGTTAATATGCTTCTTGCGGAGACCTCCGGCATACAGGTAAATGGATAAATCTGGATTACCCCGTCTATGCCCTCTTTCGCGAACTGCACTGCGTGCCCTACGGAGTGAGATGCATGCGCGCCAAGCTCGTATCGCATGAATCTCCTGCCTTCGCGCGAAACCCGATGACCCTCAGAGGGAAAGACGGCGTACTTCAGGAGAGAGCTTAGATTCAGCGGCCGATGGACCATAACGCCCATCTCCCCTAATTTTTTCTCTATCTCATAGTTTGCCCTCTGCTCCATTACCATAAAAAGTTCTCCGACAATCCCTATCTTTATTAAATCTCCATTTTGGCATCTTTTTACCGACTTAAGCTTGTTAAGGGTATTTTTTCCAACCCTGTTGATTGAACTCCAGCTGCCGGCGCTGTTTAGTTCATTCAGCCCCTTCTCAAGAATTTTGCTGACTGTGCCTTTCTCTGCCTCGCAGCCCCTGAGTCTTCTTCCCATTGCCTCGAGCTCATCGATTAGCCAGATTTTCCTGGCAGTCAGGGCTCCGTATTTTATGGCCTTTGGAAGGATAAATCTGACGTTAAGGATCCTGATATTGTAGAGAAAATTAAATTGCCTGCCGCCTGAGAAGAGATCCAACATCTTGAAATCATAGCCCAGGTCTTTCAGGATTTGCTCCTGCGCCTCTCCATACAGCCCATATCTGCAGGGGCCGGACCTGCCTGCCTGGATAAGACAGTTTGCCCCGAGCTCGAGCGCCTCTATAAAATTGCCAAGATTAATCTTGAACGGGAGGCACACAAACTCGGGCGAGTATCTTGCCCCCAGTTCGATCGTCCTCTTTGTTATGGGAGGCGGGATTATGGTCTGGCAGCCCAGCCCCTCAAAGAGCGCATTAAGGGGCCGGGCATAACTTCCCATTTGGGGGAATGATACTTTTAATTTTTT
>CBDUUU010000089.1:0-4324 GCA_965370485.1 uncultured bacterium | reverse complement strand
TTCCTCTTCCCCAGGCTTCAATAAAGCCGGCTTTAAAAAATATATCGGCGAGAAGTTCATTTAAACCCTGCTGGCAATCTAAAAAAATAAAGGGCTAAAAAATTTGACAAAACTTAGCTCAGGGGTTGCAAATCAATTAAATTTGATGTAACATAGGGCAGCGAGAGAGCTGAATTGCTGGCGTAGCTCAGTGGTAGAGCAGGGGTTTTGTAAACCTCAGGTCGGGGGTTCAAATCCCTCCGCCAGCTTAGGGGAGATTCCCAAGTGGCCAAAGGGAGCAGACTGTAAATCTGCCGGCGATGCCTTCGGAGGTTCGAATCCTCCTCTCCCCACCAGCGGGTGTAGTTCAGTGGTAGAACGGCAGCCTTCCAAGCTGCACACGTGAGTTCGATTCTCATCACCCGCTCCAGTTTGAAAGTAATTAAGCCTCATAAATGAGGCAACTACACGGTTGATTAAAGGGAGGCAGGACTGATTCAACAAACACTTGTTCTTATAAAGCCGGATGGGCTGAAAAAATCCCTCACAGGTAATATCCTTACGAAACTCTCGGAAACAAAGCTTGAGATTGCCGCCGCCAGGGTGGTTCGCGTAAGCCGGGAGCTCGCCGAAGAGCACTACAAAGCACTGCGCGATAAGCCGTTTTTCCCGGAACTAATCAAATACATACGCGGCGAGATGCATGACAGGCGTAAGGTTGTGGCAATGGTCTACTATGGAGAGGATGCAATAGAAAAGGTGCGCGAGATAGCCGGCGCCACAAACCCGGAGGAGGCAGATGCGCTATCCATAAGAGGTTCTTACGGACGCATACTGACAAGCGGGCTTTATGAAAATGTCATTCATGCCTCTGCAAACGAGGAGGAGGCAGAAAGAGAAATCAAGCTATGGTTCAAACCGGATGAGGTCGTCTTTGACATTTACAAGGCAGGGCCAACCACCCGGAATAACATAAAAGAGCGGGTATGGAAGGAGAAATAAATGATTGACAGATATGCACTGCCGCAGATGAAGGCGCTCTGGAGCGAGGAAAATAAGTTCAGGAGCTGGCTCAGGGTGGAACTTCTTGCCTGCGAGGCATGGGCGCGCCTTGGAAGAATTCCCTCCCCTGCCCTGAAGATAATCAAAGAAAAGGCTGATTTTGACCTCAATAGAATCAATGAAATTGAGAAAAGAACAAGACATGACCTGATTGCATTCGTAACATCTGTCCGGGAAGCGGTTGGCGAAGACGGCAAATATATTCATCTCGGCCTGACATCATATGACATAGAGGACACTGCCCTGTCTCTGCGAATGAGGCAGGCGCTGGACATAATCTCAAAAGACATAAAGAGGTTGAGCTTAGTTCTGAGGAAAAAGGCGCTCCGGCATAAAAACACTGTTATGGTGGGGCGAACTCACGGGATGCACGCCCAGCCCATTACGTTCGGGCTTAAGCTTGCCCTGTGCCTCTCAGAGATGAGGCGCAATGCACAGCGTATCAAGGAGGCGCGCAGAGTAATAAATTACGGAAAGCTCTCAGGGGCAGTCGGGACATATGCATATTGCCCCCCCGAGGTAGAGAAATACGTGTGCAGGAAGCTCAAACTATCAACCCCGGAGGTATCAACCCAGATTCTACAGAGAGACAGGCATGCGCATTTCTTAACCACACTCGCCATTGTTGCCGGCTCCCTTGAAAAATATGCCACTGAGATCCGCAATCTCCAGCGCACTGAAATAGGTGAGGTAGAAGAACCCTTCGCCAGAGGGCAGAAAGGCTCATCCGCAATGCCGCACAAACGCAACCCAATAATCTCGGAGAGGATATGCGGATTGTCCAGACTACTCAGGTCAAATGCCCTGGCGGGGCTTGAGACCATTTCCCTGTGGCATGAGCGTGACCTGTCCAACTCCTCCCTCGAACGTATCATTATCCCCGACAGCAGTATTCTGCTCGATTACATCCTCCAGAAATTTACCGGGGTTATAGACGGCTTAGCAGTAAACGCAGGTAAGATGAAACAGAATTTAGAGATGAGCCGCGGACTTATCTTTTCGCAGGGAATAATGCTTGCCCTATCCGAAAAGGGCGCGTCGTCAGAGGAGGCATACAGAATGGTTCAGGGCAGAGCAACGGAGACACAAAAAACAGGTGTTCATTTAAAAAAAGTGCTTCTCTCAGATAAAGAAGTCAAAAAATACCTGACAAAAAGTGAGATTGCCGCGTGTTTTGACACAAAATATCTTTTAAGAAATGTGGAGGAGATTTTTAAGAAAATATAATGGGGCTGACATACAAGCAGGCAGGCGTTGATATAGACAAGGCGGCTCTCTTAACACAGAAAATAAGGGCGCTGGCAGGGAAAACCCCAAGGAGGGGCGCACTCGGGGAGATAGGCGGCTTTGGGGGGCAGATTTGCCTTGATAAGAAGAAATACAAAGAGCCTGTTCTCGTCTCAGGGGCTGACGGGGTCGGGACAAAATTAGTCATAGCAGAGAGGCTGAGGCGGTATGATACTGTCGGGATAGACCTGGTGGCTATGTGTGTGAACGATGTCCTTGCCCAGGGTGCGCAGCCGCTATTTTTTCTCGATTACCTTGCCATGGGAAGACTTAACATAAATAAGGCAGTCAAATTAATCAAGGGCATAGCGGAGGGCTGCAGGCAGGCAAACTGCGCTTTAATCGGGGGGGAAACCGCTGAGCTCCCGGGGGTTTATTCTAAGAACCGGTGTGAGCTTGCGGGCTTTGCCGTGGGAGTGGCGGAGAGAAAAAAACTCGTTGACGGAAGGAGAATCCGCCACGGAGACAAAATCATCGGGCTTGCCTCATCAGGGCTTCACAGTAATGGATATTCACTTGTGCGCAGATTGGCTGATATGGGAAAGCTCACACTAAGCAAAGAGCTCCTCACCCCAACGCGTATCTATGTCCGACCCGTTCTCAAGATATTAGAAAAATACCCTATTAACGGACTCGCCCACATCACAGGCGGGGGGCTGCTGGACAATATCCCGCGTATCCTGCCCGCCAAAAGAGAGGCGGCAATCTTTTCGGGAAGCTGGCCCATCCCTCCCGTATTCTCACTCCTTGCGGGAGCCGGCAGGATTAAGGAAAGTGAGATGTTTCGCACCTTTAATATGGGCATTGGATATGTTATAATCGTCCCATCCGGGCAGGAGAAGAAAATTATGAGGACGCTAAACAGACTCGGTGAGGCAAGTTTTCTCATCGGGGAAATCAAAAAGGGAAGGAGGAGAGTACTCATTGCCTGAGGAGATAATAAGACTTAAAAACCTTACCAAGTTCTATGGCGCCTCCCGCGGAATCGAGGAGGTCACCTTTGAAATAAAAAAGGGGGAGGTTCTTGGTATGCTCGGACCGAATGCCGCAGGCAAGACCACAACCATTCGCATTCTTACCTGCTTTATGCCCCCAACCTCCGGCTCGGCAACTGTAGCGGGCTATGACGTCAGCACTCATAGCCTTGAGGTGCGCAGACTCATTGGCTACCTCCCGGAAAATGTGCCGCTCTACCCGGATATGCGGGTGAGGGAATATTTGCTGTACAGGGCAAAGCTAAAGGGTGTCCCGGGGAAGAAAATAAAGGAGGCAATTACCCGCTCACTGGAAAAAACCGAGACCACCGATGTGCAGAATCAAATCATCGAAACGCTCTCCAGAGGCTACAAGCAAAGGGTGGGGATTGCCGCCTGCCTCATAAGCAACCCGCCCATTCTCATCCTGGATGAGCCCACAATAGGACTCGACCCTGCGCAGATAAAACAGATAAGGGAATTAATCAGGGAACTCGGCGGGGAACATACAGTTCTCCTCAGCAGTCACATCCTCCCTGAGGTCGAGGCAACATGTGAGCGGGTGGTAATCATCAACAAGGGCAGGGTAACCGCGATTGATAACACACAAAATCTGATTAATGAGATGCGCGGGAAAGTGACCATCATTTTCCAGGCAAGGGGGATACCTGAAAAAATCAAGCAGGCTCTCTCCTCTATTGAGGGAGCGGTCGTTACAAACTGGCAGGTGCGGGAAGGCATTGAAGCTCGCTTTCGGGTGGAATGTAAGAAGGAAACCGACTTGCGGCCTGCCTTATCTTCAGCCATAACCGGCAGCGGTGGTATCATCCTGGAGATGAGGCAGGAGACGCCAACGCTCGAGGACATCTTCCTTCATCTGACAACAAAAGAGGGGGCATGAAAAGGGCCTGGATAATATTCCGGCGTGAGGCAGAATCCTATTTTCGCTCACCCATCGCATACGTGGTGGCATCTGCGTTTCTTCTGATAGCCGGCTTCTTCTTCTCAATGATTCTCTCGGC